>JAFUTM010000388.1 GCA_017484235.1 Selenomonadaceae bacterium | reverse complement strand
CATTGATTAAATCATCACGACAAATTTCAAGTGCAGGATAACGATTAATAAGATCATTAATTTTTGAAAAAGTACTTTGTTTTATCATTTTAAATCTCGATTCTAAACTATTAATTATAAATTGCGATAATGATCCGCCGTACGTTTCGGATCATAGTCAATGCCCATTGCCGATTGACTGTTATTAATCTGCGGTGGTGTTATATCAATCGGCTGACGGAAATCTTCGTTATGGTATTCCGTTTTAGCTGAGGTATTATTTTTGCCTTTAACTTTATTCCAGAGATAGCGGCCACCTCTGTAAAGTGCGTAAATAATTGCAAGATTAAACAATAAGCCAAGAACATCACTAAACAAACCGTTGCCAAAATCTCCAAGCATATTGCCAATCAGACCGCCGAGCATCATTCCACCGGCAAATAAACCAATATTTCTCATTGTATTACCAAAACCTGTGCCACTACGATTAACCGGTGGATTTGCTGCGGAATTTGCTGATGCATTTGAATTTACCGTCGGTGCATTATTAGGCAAGTCTCTTGCATTTCTAGAAGGAGTGTATTCATTGCCGCTGCCGCTGACTGATCTAGAATCATCTGCTGATCTATTTGTTGAATTTGAAGACGAGGCAGGTGTTTTATTTAAATTTGGGTTTGTCTTTTCATTTAAAGTGGGCTTAGGCGTGCTGCGTGGAATATTGAGCCTTGCGCCTCCACGTGCTGCCTCTGCTGTCGATGAAATTGTAATGTCCGCATTATTTGCAATAATCGGCGTCGTTATCAAAATCATTACACCCGCCATTATATAAGTTAAAACATTTTTTAAATTCATTAATAGCGCAAGGAAAAAATTGCGCTTTCACCTCCTGTCTGCTATAATTAAATTAGTTCTTTGAAAAGTTGAGATATGAGGTTGCCAACTCGTGCTCGTTGTTGGCGTAAAATCTCATGCGCAGTTAAGGCTTGCAGTTACTTCTTTTGATTGGGATTGCTCTCAGCCTTCGTTGTACTGAGTACTTCAACGAAGTTGAGAGACTTCGACCAACTAAAAGATGCGTTATCAAAAATGACGCGCTCTTTGCGCTTTAACACAAAAGTATGCCGGTAGGTTCTTTGGTTGAGATTGCCTTGTGGCTTCGTTAAACTTTAAAAGCTAAACGAAGTTGAGAGGCATAACTAACTAAAAATCTTACGGAGTAGAGGCTGCGTAAACCAGCCCGTGCGAACATTCGTTCTCACAAAGCTCTCGACTTTGGTCGTGAGAAGTTTACAGCTTATCACTCCGATATTTATTCTTTAAAAGATTTAATATCTTCTGAAAATGCATAAATTTCGCCGAGCGTATCTAACTGACCGGAAAGGTAGCGATCAATATCATCTACATCAATAAACAGCTTGCAATCAATATCAAGATAGCCCTGCTCACGTGCCTGACTGAGATCGCGTATTGCCATTAACTGCTCACGAAGTTTTAAACACTCAGTTTTAGTTGCGTGAATATCCAATCTTATTTGAGGTACTCCATATTCACGAATTACTTCCTGCAACGTCATTCGCTGCGACATAATATCACCTCATTTATTTTGTCATATTATAACCTAAATATATTAGAAGTGCAAATTTTTATGTGGTTAAAGAAATAAATACTTCTTCCAGAGAAGACTTATTGTAAGTCTTGCATAAATTATCTGGCGTATCAAGTTCAATGAGTTTGCCGCGACTTAAAAATGCCGTTCTGTCGCAAAGTTGTTCTGCTTCTTCAATGTAATGAGTGGTTAAAACAATGGTCACGCCTTTAGATTTCAACTGTTCAATTAAATTCCAAATGCTGTGTCGAATTTGAGGATCGAGTGCAACGGTTGGCTCATCTAAAAATAAAATTTCAGGACGATGAATCATTGCACGAACAATTAATAAACGCCTCTTCATTCCGCCAGATAATTTTCTGACGTTTTCATTTATAACATCAGATAATTCAACATATTTTAAAAGTTCATTTATACGTTGTCGTCTATCCGATTTACTTAAATGATGAAGTCGAGCGTGAAGCTCCATATTTTCACCAACGGTTAAATCCTGATCAAAATTAATGTGCTGCGGTACAACTCCTATTAATTGTTTAATTTTAATCTCATTATCTTTAATTGGATTGCCGGCAAATAAAATACTGCCGGACGTTGGTACAGTCTGTAATGTAAGCATTCTAATGGTCGTGGTTTTTCCAGCACCATTCTTACCTAGTATACCGAAAATTTCGCCGCGATTAATTTTAAACGTGAGATTATTAACTGCCATTCTATCCGTCATTTCACCAGAGGCATTTTTATATTGAAACACTTTGCAAAGATTTTTGACTTCTATCATAATATACCACAAATAATCACATATCTAATAATCAATTATCGTCAACTGACGCCATAATCTCATCTTCACTTTGATACCAAACGCAATTGTCTCGTATGCTCAGACTCAGTTCGTGAATCCTGTTAGTAGCTTTTGCCGATTTACCCCAAATTTTATAATATCGCATTAGTTGAGTAAACTTTCCTAGACCCATTCCATTAATAAAAGGCAGCTCCACAAATTTTTCGCCGCGCATCGCAAAAACTGTATTACCCTTATAACGTTTACGATAATATACTCTGAGGCTTGGAGGAAGTTGATTGACTGTTATAACTTCCAGAGCTGGTTCTTCATCAAGAGTGCCAACTGTTAAAAAATCTCTGTCGATTTTCATTTTAGTTAAATAATCATTAATAAATCTATATTGGGAATACACAACAAGCAATAATACTTGCTTCTTTTTTTCGACAGCAAATTTAATAATTGGTACAAAGTCTCTGTCATTAGAAAAGATTACAAACAATTCTATATGAGGCTCTTCGTAAAGTGCTTTTGCAATGCACACCGTCAGCCATAAATCTGCACTGTTTTTGCCAAAATCACAGTTCTGTATGCGAAATTTTTTACTGCTTCGTTTCCTGTAAGCCGCAGATAAGGTACTTTCTTTTGCAACGACATCACAGCGGTAAACATTATGTTCTTTATTCATGAGTTCATAAGCCTCAATTGCCTTTGCCGTTGGTACATTTTCCGCATCAATAAATATGTGAATATTCAATTCCAAACCTCGTTTATATTAAACAACTACTGAATAATTACAATTCCAAACAAATAATCATTTTATTTCAACAAGAGTTGCGCCGGTGCCGCCTTCGTCAATGTCAGCAAATTGAAATTTAGCAACGCTGCGATTGTGTTTCAGATATTCATGAATACCAGTTCTCAATGCACCGGTGCCTTTGCCGTGAATTATCAGCACGTTTTTAAGACCGGCAATCGCCGCATCATCAATAAACTTTCCGACAATGGATTCACCTTCGTTGACCATCATACCACGTATGTCAATAGAACGCTGAATCATTGCCGTCTTTTGCAATATCGCGCCAGAAGTTTTCGCCGTCGAAGAAGGTATCGGAGTATTAGAAACGTTATTATCATCATCAGTATGACCGTGAGAAACGAAACGACATACAGAACTTTTAACTGTCGTTCTCAACGCGCCAACCTGCACAGTCAATTCTTTGCCGTCTTTTTCAATCGACAAAACTATGCCCTTTTGGTCCAGTTTGCTTATATAAACAGTATCGCCAATTTCAATACTCTGCTTGTCAATTCGTTTGCCGAGTTTTTGTGATATAATTCCAGGTACTGAAGATAATTCTGCTTCACGTAATTTATCACGCGCATCTTGAATCGTTTGCTGACGTTTTTTTACGCCAAGATCGTCGAACTGTTCTTTAAGTGATTCAATTATTTCTTCGGCTTCACGTCGCGTTTTGCGCACCATAGCCGCCGATTTTTCACGTGCCTTGCGGATAATTTCGGCTTTATTTTTGTTTAAATCATCTTTCATTTGATTAATTCGTTTTTCCATTTGTACAACTTTTTGCTGACGTTCTAAAATGTCGGCATTGCGCTGTTCATACATAACTCGTTCGTTCTCAAGGGCAGATACAACCTGCTCAAAATTAGCGTGGTCTGCTCTGACAAGTTGTTTAGCCCGAATTATTAATGATTCAGATAAACCAAGACGCTGACTGATTGCAAAGGCATTGCTGGCGCCAGGTATTCCAATTAACAATCTGTATGTTGGTTTAAGAGTTTCGATATCAAATTCAACGCAGGCATTTTCAATTCCGTCTGTTGAGTAAGCAAAGGTTTTAAGCTCAGAGTAATGCGTCGTTGCAATCGTCGTTGCCTTAACGGCAAGCAGTCGCTCTAAAATTGCCATAGCCAACGCGCTGCCTTCTTCTGGATCAGTGCCGGCACCTAATTCATCAAGCAATACTAAATCTTCAGGTTCGACAACATTTAATATTTTAACTAAATGTGTCATATGCGCGGAAAAAGTGGATAGGCTCTGCTCAATGGACTGCTCATCGCCAATGTCTGCATAAATATTTTGATAAACTGCAATCTCTGAACCGAACGCCGCTGGAATATAAAAACCACTCTGCGTCATTAACGAAAGGAGGCCAAGTGTCTTCATACTGACCGTTTTGCCACCGGTATTCGGTCCAGTAATCAAAAGCATTTTATATGTTCTTCCAATTTCAATATCAATAGGTACGACTTTTTCAGCAGGTATTAAAGGGTGACGTGCCTTATTAAGTTTAGTATGACCTTCACGGTTTAAAATTGGCTCTGTGGCATTCATCTCACGTGCCAGCTTAGCCTTAGCAAATGCAAAATCAACTTGAGCAAGAATTTCGGCATTACTCGATAAAATATCATTATGTTTATTTATTGCGTTTGACAATACACGAAGGATTCTTGCAATCTCGTGCTGTTCTTCAATTGTGAGCTGTTTGACATCATTATTGAGTTCAACAATAGCCATCGGCTCAATAAAAACGGTTGCTGCCGTTGCCGACTGATCGTGAACTAAGCCTGGAAACTCGCGGCGATATTCCTGTTTAACTGGAATCACATATCGATCTCCGCGCATAGTTACGATTGCGTCTTGAAAATATTTTTGATAATTTGCATTATGAAGAATGGAACTTATCTGATCTTTAATTTTAGCTTGAGAGGATTTAAGCTGACTGCGAATACGCTGCAATTCAACACTTGCATCATCTCGTATCGTGCCGCGTTCGTCAACTGCGTTGTTGAGCTGCTGTTCTAAATTGCCGAGAATTTCTATATATTTGGCTCTTTCTTTTAATATGGGCGCATCAATTTCTGTCTCTTTAAAAAATTTTTTGACATTGCGCATCGCATACATTGTGCTGATAATGTCCAAAATTTCTTCCGTTTCGGCAATAGAACCAAGCTTAATCTTTTTGAGGATTGCACGTATATCACGAATACCACCGAGCGGCGGAGTGGCAACAGCAAAGATTTTCACGGCTTCCGTCGTTTCGTTTAAATACTCCTGCACTTCGTCAAAATCACTGCTGGGCATAATATTTGCCGCTAATTCCTTAGCATAAATAGAAGAGGCACAGTCTACCAGCATTTTACGAATCTTATCAAATTCAAGCACAACTAATGCTTCATTATTCATTAAAAGTTTTCCTCCAAACTAATTAAGCGTTTTCCATTGATTCCGGCATTACAGCATTTAAAGAAGCGATTGCAACTTCGACCATAGAGTCGTCAGGCGGCTTAGTCGTTAAATATTGAAGCCAAAGTCCAGGCATTATCGCCATTTTCATTATTGGATTATTTGAACGCGCAGCCAGTCTAATAATTTCATATGAAACACCGGCAACTACCGGCAATAAGATAATACGACTCAAAATCCTCAACCATAAATCCGGCCAGCCTAAAAATGCAAATACAAATATTGATACAAGCATAACAACTAATAAGAAGGCCGTACCGCAGCGTGGGTGAAGTCTTGGAAATTTTTGCACATTCTCAACTGTAAGT
>JAFUTM010000387.1 GCA_017484235.1 Selenomonadaceae bacterium | reverse complement strand
ATGATGACTGCTTTTTTACAAGAATTTGAGCGACGACTCGGACAAAAACGAAAATCTCGCGGTGGAAATTCGCTTGAATCAGTAGCCGATTTCATTTTTAATTATTATGGTTTTGATTCTACCGATAAGCCTACTCATTTTGCAGCCGATTTGGAAGTTGATAAATGGTTTAAATGCAAAGACAGTTGGATTATTGGAATAAGTTGCAAACGAACATTGCGTGAACGTTGGAAACAATTAAGTCAAACTAATAATATTATTTTAAAGAAATTCAAAATTCGTGAACTTTGGCATTTAATCACTTACGATAATGATTTGTCAGACGATAAGATTGTTCATCTCGGTAAGCAGAAACAAATTTTTTACCTACCTTCTGAAAGTGAGACTTATCAAAAATGTTCAAGTTGTCCTAGTATGAAAAATTATGTTCGGGCATTAAATAATTTTGTTGGCGACGTTAGGAAGTTGATTTAAAAATTTAGGAGTGTTTAATATGGAGCAAAAATTTTATGTTGCCAGTTGTGTCTTCACTGAAGAATCACCGCAACTCAGCCAACGAATCCAAAATTATATAACTGACAGATTCAATATGCCGATTATCCGCTGCTGCGTTGCAAATTACAAAGTTGAAGAGTTTGAACAGCGTATGCCGGAATGGTATCGTGACGAGTGGCACAATATTAAACACTATGCTCAATATCCGGCGGGCAGTACAATGGTTTCACTTTGTCACAACTGCGCGGCAATATTTGAAGAACGTCATCCACAGATTAATCGCCTCTCACTTTGGGAGCTAATCCTCAGTGATAATAAATTCCAATATCCTAATTTACACGGTGAACGTATAACCATACAGGACTGTTGGCGTTCTAAAGAAAATCGGGCTGAGCAGGACGCTGTTCGTGAAATTCTGCGGCGAATGAGTGTTGAGATTGTCGAGCTTGCGGAAAATCACGAGGATACAAAATTCTGCGGTTATTCACTCTATCAGCATCAACCGTCACGAAATGCTAAACTTGCTCCGAAAAGATTCGTTGACGGCGCCAAAGGCCTGTTTGTGGATCATACGCAAGATGAAAAACGTCAATTGATGGAAGAATACTGCGCTCAAATTTTGACTGATAAAGTTATTGCTTATTGCCATTATTGTATTCGAGGCTTAAAGCTCGGCGGCAAAAATGCAATCCATTTAGCAGAGTTATTGTTCAACTAATTGAACTTGAGCAGGTGATTAAATAATGATACGCTTAATAATTTTACCGCTGACAATTGCTCTTTTGATAATGATTAACGCCTTGCCAGCTGTAGCATCAAATGATAAATATGAAGTCGAAGAATTGGCATTGCAGAGTCACGGATTGAACTTGCATCTGAGCAGAGTATCATTATTAAATGACGGAGCATCAAAGGATATATTGCTGATACACGGCTTAACATATTCTTCACACGTCTTTGATGTCGACTATAAGGATTACAGCTTAGTTAAGTTTTTAGCTCGACAAGGCTATAATGTTTGGAGATTGGACCTAACAGGTTACAGTCAGTCTGATAAGATTAGCGATGGTTTATCAGTAAATTCGGACTACGCAGCAGAAGATATAAAAGCAGCAGTTGACTATATCTTTGAACGCAATGGAAATAAGAAAATTGATTTATTAGGCTGGAGTTGGGGAACAGTCACGACCAGCAGATTTATTGAGAAATATCCAGAGAAAATTCGTCGACTGGTTATTTATGCACCGATATTTAGTGGAGTTGGAATTGGAGAAGTTGAAGAATCATATCATAAAAACACGTGGGAACACGCCGCAGATGACTTTCAGAGAGATGCGACCGGCAAAATAGATTTCTCGGTGATTGAACCTGGAGTTGAAGCAACGTTCTTGTCAAATTGCTGGCGATATGATGGAAACGGTAGTCCAAATGGCGGGCGCAAGGATTTAATGGTGAGTGAAAATCTGCAGTTAATATTTGTTGAGCGATTAACGCTTCCAGTTTTGATAATTGAAGGCGATAATGATCCCTATATAAATCGCAGTATGTTAAAAACTGCTATTGTGAAATGTCCTGCAGGCTCAGCATTTGTTGAAATAGCTGGCGGTGGCCACGCAATGATGATTGAGAAGTCACATTATAAAACTTTTCGTAAGGCCGTCAAAACATTTCTTGAGAACTAATTGCGAAAAAACATTTTAATCTCAAATATAAATAAAAATTTAGTTAGGAAGTGATAATTATGGCAAAAGAAATGGCAATGCTGCACGATGTTGCACGCTGCAGCGCGTGTCGTGCGTGTATGGTCGCCTGTAAGCAGTGGCACAACCTGCCCGCTGACTTTTCTACGCCATTTGAAGGTCAGTATCAATCACATAAAGATTTGACCTCAACGACGTACAATTTGATTAAGATGCAGGAACGTATTGACGACAAAGGAAAGTTCCATTGGGACTTTATCAAATTTCAATGTATGCACTGTCAAGACCCAGCTTGTATGAAGGGCTGCCCTGAAGGTGCAATTAGCCGCCTCGACAGTGGTGCTGTGGTCATTGATGAGGACAAATGCGTCGGCTGTGGTTATTGCACAACGAATTGTCCATTTAATGTTCCGCGCGTTGATCCAGATCGGAATAAATCAACTAAATGCGACCTCTGCTATGATCGTATTGAAAAGGGCATGGTTCCTTCGTGTGCTAAAACTTGTACGGCACAGGCGATTGAATTTGGCACAATTGCAGAGATGAGAGACCTTGCACGCAGTCGAATCATTGCAATTAAGGATAATTTTCCAAACGCCAATCTCTATGGCGTTGAACCAAACGGCGTCGGCGGCACACATATGATGTACGTACTGCCAGAGAAGCCGTCGGTTTATGGACTGCCTGAAGATCCAAAAACACCTGCCTCTATCAATCTTTGGAAAGATATAGTTCGTCCGATTGGTAAAGTTGCCGGCGTTGGAGCGGTCGCGGGCATTGCCGGATTGTTTGTGCTCAGTAAGATGATCGGCAAAAAAGATCATTCTAATTAATGTAAAGGTGGTGATTAATATGTTGGTAAATAAAGAATATGTTCCGCGTCATACAAAGGGCTTTATTCTCTGCCACTGGCTCGATGGCATCTCATTCTTGATGTTGTTTTTTACTGCATTGCCGCTCTACGATCCAGAATATTTCGGCTTTTTGTATAACACGTTTGGTGCAGCGACACTTCAAAATGCGCATAGATTTTTTGCGGTAATCTTCATTGT
>JAFUTM010000386.1 GCA_017484235.1 Selenomonadaceae bacterium | reverse complement strand
TTATAAGCTCTCTTTTCTTCAATGGTTTTAAGGCGCAGGAGCAAATAATCGTGACTGAGTTGAATATATGTTTCAAATAGTGCGAAGAACTCAGTAATGTCGCCTTTTGCTTCAAGTGCAAGTTTAGGCAAATTGATTGTTACAAATGAGAAATTGCCGCGACTTCCTGACTGTTCAGGACCATTAACATTTGACATTACACGGCTTCTACACCCCATCGTCGCAACGTAGCTGTTGTAATCGCCCTCTTTGTAGTATTGCAGATTATATGGCGCGTCGAGATTTACAAAATTTGGAAATAAACGCTTTGCAGATACGCGACAAGCCTGCCGGAATAAATCATAATTTGGATCGCCAACATTGTAATTCACGCCGCTTTTAAGCTGAAAAACCGAGATAGGAAATATTGGCGTCTCGCCATTTCCAAGACCAGCGTCGATGGCATTCAATACTTCGCGAATAACGAGCCTACCTTCCGGCGACGTGTCCATTCCATAATTAATTGAACTGAATGGAACCTGCGCTCCTGCACGGCTATGCAGACTGTTAAAATTATGAATTACAGCATCCATTGCCTGATGTGTTTCTTCTTCAACGTCACGGCAAGCCTGCGCGTAAATTTTCGCTGAAATATAAGTATCACACAGTATTGAATTGAGAGTGTCGACTGTCAGCGAATTTCCATAACCGCAAGGCTTTTCTTGAAATTCTTTCAGCAGTTGCTCATATGTGATATTCCAGAAACGCTCGGTGTAGATGATAGCTTTTTCGGTCTCTTTGATGATCGCTTTTTTGAATGATTTTTTGACGCCCTCAGCCATTGCATAGTCAAAGGCGTTAATTGATTGTCCGCCGAACATATCATTTTGATTGCTCTGAATGGCAATACAAGCCAACGCGCCATAAGAACGAATTGAATTAGGCTCACGCAAAAAACCGTGTCCAGTGTTGAAACCATTATGAAACAATTTCAACAAGTCAATTAGACAGCAATTCAAAGTTATCAGCGAAAAATCTTTATCGTGAATGTGAATGAAATTCTCACGATCTGCTTCAGCGTATTCTTCCGGCAAAACATAATTGTCAACAAAATGCTTTGCGCCTTCCGCGCCAAGTTTCAACATCATACCCATTGGCGCGTCGGTGTTAATGTTTGCATTGTCGCGCTTATGGTCAACGCCTTTTGAATCGGCAAAGAAAATTTCTTTGTAGGTCTCCATCAAATTAGTGCCAGCCTCGCGGCGTATTTTATGACTTTGCCTGTACAGCACATAATGACGCGCCATTTCAGTAAGTCCAAATTCCATTAATTTAATTTCAACGATGTCTTGAATTTCCTCAATGCTGATTCTTTCGTAATGTTCTATTGCTTCTTCGACGGCGTCCGCCACTTCTCTGATTTTTTCATCGCTGACTTCAAGAGCAACGCTGTCACGCGCCGCCTTAATTGCATTGAAAATGCGATTAAAATCATAATCTACTATCTCACCAGTACGTTTAACGATTTGCATTTTAGCCCTCCTTATTTTCCTTTACACTTTAACCAGTGCATATAACGACAATAATGGTTTTTAGGTTTTTTAATGACAAATGTCACTTCTATTTCCTCAATCGACTTTGGATATCCGAACTCCGGCAATTCAAATTCATGCAGGAATGTGCCTTGCATTAAAATTTCTTCGCCTTCCGCCGTGAAAATTTTGACATCTGAATCTCTTTCGTTGCCCACTAACATCACCTCCGAGCTTGTGTGCAATTCCCACCTGCAAGGAAATTTTTAAGAAATTGGTATATATTCGCCGAAGATAGCAGAGGCAGCAGAAAAAGCAGACCAAGAACAGGTAACAAATTTTCTTCCGCCGTGTTCATAAACATTGATATAAAAATGATGAAAGTGCCTAATATCCTTGTATACATTTTTAACGCAGTGCATTTTAAAACGGATTGCCTCATCAGAAATATCATCGCAGCCGTCCACATTGACAGGGACGCCGTCAACAATTCTCATCAAATGAATCACCCTCAAAATCTAATTTTAGTTGACTGAACATAAATTGATTGCCGTGATAGTCCCAACCGTCAAAAACCTCTCTTGCAAAAAGTTCAATTCGCGGCGGATATGACACCAACTCAATCATCTCGCGCATTTTGTCAGGCTTTTGTGAATGTTTGCGTTTTGCCTCGAAAAATCCCGTCACACCCTGCGCTCTCTTGCCGTCAATCACCTTGTATGGCAAATTGCCCTTGACCGCAAATAAGCAATGTTCGGTGTTGCCTCTGAAATATTGCCCAAGTCCAATTCTGTCTTTATTCCAAGTGATACAGGTGACATAACGAAATCCCCAAGCCTCAATCACCTTGAAACCGTCCGGCAGATGATTGTTAGTCACCCAAAGATACAAATGACAATTTTCATCGGCGAGGTCTGCAACTGGCAATCTGCAAATATCATCTGTTTTCATCAATTTGTAATGACGATCCGCGCCACGTTTTATTTTTCCACCGCCAACTTCCCACCATGGCGGATCAGCATATATAGTTTTGTATTTCATTTTGATTCCTCGCTTTCAAGCGAGCCGGTGAGACGGCACCGGCAACCGTTTAATCGCTTAATTTGACTTGTTATCTTTTTTTATTTCCTTTAATACGCCATAGACAAAGTTGCCGACAAGAGCGACAACTACAACAGTTACGCCAGCGCAAATACTTATTCCGCAGATGTAAAGTGCTATTTTGGCAACATCTAACATAGTATCAACCATTATTTTTCGCCTTTCTGCACACGCGTCCAATCTCTGATGATCGAATAAATCGTAATTACAATATTGAGCGTTTCTCTATCTTGGTTTTCCATTGCTACAGTCATTAGTGTAATCAAAAACTGTTTTAACGCTCCAATTTCTTTATCAATCATCTTGACTGCAATTTCTTTTTGGTTGGCTTGAACAGAATTTGTATTACATTTACAGTTATCATTGCACTTGCAGTTTTGCGGTGGATCTTTCGAGGCGTTATTATCTGGCATTGTGAGTTCTTCAAGCTGTTGTTTCATAAGGCGAATAGCATAATCAATAGCTACTTCACGTTGGCGGCAATAATTAATATCCTTGAGGCTTACACATTGACGGCGAGCGGCAACCGTAGTTTCTTCAATATCTCCAAGAATGCGGATATATTCTTTCGTGAGATTTGCACTGTGTGGCACTTGCTCATCGCCATTAGCTGTTGGCATTGTTTCCTTTTCACGATGAATACTATCCTCTGAATTGAATCCGTGCGGATAACGCTTGCTTAACTTCTCGATGTTTTCGCGCAGCACATCTTCAAGACGGCAACCGATAAGATCGCAAGTGAAGGCAATGTACCAGCAAACGTCACCAAGTTCCTCTTTGAGCTTTTCCTTATTGAGTGGGTGTCCATGATGAATAACTTTCTTGATGTAGTCGGTGACTTCGCCAGCTTCACCGGAGATACCCAATCCAGCAAGTGACATTGAGTTTTTGAAATCCTCTTTGTATTTCTGCGGCGCAAATTTCATTGCTTGCTCTTGATAAGTGTAGAATGGAGTTTTAAAAATCAGATTACCACCACTGTCGGCAGCAATCACAAATACTGGTGGTTCTTTAGCAATGGATTCGATTGCTTTTTTAATGTCTACATTCATAAAATTTTCCTCCTTAAATCTGCAAGCGGCGGAATAATCGAAGATACCGCTTACAGATAATGATTGTTATTTATTATCAGTCTTGCCATTCCAAATAGATTGTTGGAGCAGCAGCATTGCAGCCTGAGCCACTTGATAAATTTGAATCGGCGGAATTGCGACAACACCCATTGACATACGCTCTGTATCGATACCACAAATATTAGCAATCATTGAGAGACGGTTTATTGTCAATTCCTTTTTGCTCTCATAATCTTCATTACTGGTGAAATGCAATTATGTCACCTCTTTCGCTGTACCCTTCTTGATGATGTATTCAATATTGGTTTGACGGCAAAAGTTTTCTACCATAGCTGCGCAAGTTTCATAAAATCCCTTATAGCCGTCATTTTTGTAATTGCCATATTTTGAGATTTCTTTATTGTAATTCCATTTGCCGAAGATTATTTTGTCAGTAAAACGAACGGCGTCGAGAATCTCATCAAGCTCCTGTTTAAAGATGTTGGGCGTTGGATATGGCTCGATTGATACCCACGTTTTACAATGCCTTTTCCTTGATAAATCCTCTAATGCTTTCAAACGTTCGGCGATTGGTGCAGAATTAGGTTCGTATTTTTCTCTAAACTTTTCATCAAGACTGACAAGAGTAATGCCATATTCATTTCTGTTATAAGGATAGCTGCCAAAAGGTACAAAAAACGGCACAATTCCTTTAGTTAATGCAGTGCATTTAATACCGGCAATGTTTAATTTTTGAATTGCTGCAATGCTCATCTTTGCAATCTCATCATAGCCATACATGAACGGATCAGTTGAGAAACAAAGATGAACTCTATTAATTTTGCCTTTGAGTTTTGGAATTTCTTTATCGAGCAATTCAATAGTATTGCTGACAATTTTAGGTTTGCACCATTGTTCATAAGAATCGACTTTGCCAAAACGCTTCATCATGTTGAAGGCATAACAAGGATATTTGCAACCGTGAGCGCAACCCAGCACATGATTCATCGAATAATCGCCATACTCAACGCCCGTCTTGTAAAGCATTGATTTTCGAGTTATGTTGTCCATTTAAAATCCTCCTCTCAAAAGTTTTATTGCTTCCTCAGCCGAACGAGCAATCCCACCAACGGCACCAGCTTCAATTAATTGTTTGTGCATTTCCTTTTGCTCTTTGCTGGCTTTACCTTTTGGCGTTTTGACTTCAACGAAAGCAAATTGAGCAATAGTTTTGCCGATCATTTCCGGCGTAATTATGAGTGACTTATATCCGAATAAATCAGGGAATCCGACAGGCAAACCTGTTTGAAATCTGCGCGGCTTATAGATGGTGATGGAATCGTCTGCATTTTTCACAAAGTCGCCAATCCAGCCGGTGCCGACGTTAGCTCGCATAATGTAGAG
>JAFUTM010000385.1 GCA_017484235.1 Selenomonadaceae bacterium | reverse complement strand
GGCCAAGATAGAGACAAAAAATGGCATTTCGGTGATTTACATCATTATTGGGACGGTTCTGTTGGCATCAGAGAAATTGAAAACAAATACGGTTTTGTCGTACAACCTGACACCGTCGGCCAGTTCACTGGCCTCTATGATATTGACGGAAAAGAAATTTTCGAAGGCGATATTGTCAATGACACTGGCGAATTACACGAAATTTATTATAATAGTGACTTTGCTATGTTTCTACTCGACAACAACGACGGCGTCGATACCGATTGCAAAGTCGTCGGCAACATTCACGATAACTACGATCTTTTGAAAGAAGGCAAGATTGATGACTAAATACACTTCAAACGAACAGTACGAAACCGACAAGGCTGCTTTAATTCGCATTGCAGACGGTATCTCTATTCTTAGTTTCATCGATAATGCTGACAGCATTGCCAACTTGCTCAATCAGTCCAAATGGATTGGGGCTGATGAAGAAGTTGACAACAATAACTGGGTTACTTTTACCAGCCGCCTTGACGCTGAAAATTTCGCCAATAAGCTCATTTCTGAAGGTGCTAAAGATGTTGCCATTCAAGTCCTCACCAATCGCATTCATTCCAAACGCGGCATTGTTTATACGGCGACTTTTAAAGTTTGCAAAGATTTTACTAATGAATAATTAGAGGTGTTTTTCGTGGATAGCGTTATTAAATTTCGTGGTAAAAGTTCTAATCCCAACACTAAAGGTCAATGGATTTTCGGCGGCACCATTCCTCAAAAATCTGCCATTGTTGATCTTATCGGTCATTCGCCTTTGCTTATGCCCGTTGACCCTAACACCGTCGGCCGCTTTACTGGTTACACCGACATTGACGGCAATGATGTTTACGAAGGTGATATTTTATTGTTGGCTGATTCTGATTCCAATCAACGCAAAGGTATCGTCAAATTTGTTTATGATTGCTGGTACGTACATGACATCTTTTCAGCTAAACATAAATTGTTTGCCTTGTTTTTCGTTCGTACCACTATGTCCGCCAAAGTCATCGGTAATATTTTTGATGTTAATTTTGACATTAGGCATGCTACCGCCTCTTCACAAAATCCTCCGTGATCCTCTGTTTTTCAGAGCCCGCGTAGCATGTCTTTTTTCTCGTAAAACCCATTATTTCGTATCAGTCATGCTCACGCCTCTTTGTTTTTTTCTCTGTTTTTTTTCAGAGCTCGCGTAGCATGTCTTTTCATTTCATTTCTTTTGAGGAGGTTTCACCATGTTGTACAATGATTTCCCACACGATGTTAATATCGAAAGGCAAGTTCTTTCCGCTTGCTTTTTTAGAGACGGCTCTATTATCCCCACCGTTATTTCTTCTTTAACCACTGATGACTTCTACGACCAAAAAAATAAAGCCATTTTTCAGGCTATTGTTACATTACATTCCAATGGTATCGTTCCTGATTTAAATTTGGTCATTAATCATTTGAAAAAATCCAATAATTTATCCGGCGACGATCATTTGTATATTCTCCAGCTCGGCAATCTCGTTCCTACCACCGCCTTTGTCAATTCGCACATCAATATTTTGAAAGAAAAAGCCCGCCTTCGTAAAATCATTGAAGCCGCCAAGTTCACCATTGACGACGCTCAAAAGGGCTTCAAGTCTGCTAATGAGATTATTGCTGATTCGCAAGCTCGTCTTTCTTCTTTCGATCAAGACTTCAATCAGTCTAATCTCATTCAGATTAATTCTTATTTCCAAAACTCCATTGCCGCCGATATTGACAATCTCAAACTTTATGCCGACCGTTCCACAGGTTTTTATAACATTGACCAGCAACAGTTGTTTAGCCCTGGACTTTACGTTATCGGCGCAACGCCCGCCGCCGGCAAAACCACCTTCTGCTGGCAGCTTCTTGAACAGCTTGCACAGAACGGCGAAAAGTGTATTTATTGTTCGTACGAAATGAGTGCCCTGGAATTATTCACCAAATCCGCCGCACGCCGCCTTTTCTTAAAAGACCAAAACACTTTGTTGACTGCTGCTCAAATTAGACGCGGCGGCTCCTCCAACGCTCTTAATGAGGTGTTCTATTCCATTGCTAATTCCAATTTGGATTTACACGTTCTTGAACTCAGCGACCAATCCATTGACGACCTCCTCAATATTTTGCGTCCGCTCTGTTCTAATCTCAAAAAGGCTCCTGTTATTTGTCTTGATTATCTCCAGATTATCCCTCAAGACAATGTTAATATTAAGCTCTCCATTGACAACTCCGTCCGCAAGCTCAAAAAGTTTCAGCGTGACACCAACGCAACCTTTATTGTTATCAGCAGTTTCAATCGCAACAATTATATGCAGCCCGTTTCCTTCGAGTCTTTCAAAGAATCCGGCAATATCGAGTATTCTGCCGACGTCGTCTGGGCTCTGCAGCTCAATGTCATCAATTCCATTAAAAATTCTCCTAACATTGCCAACACCCGCAACATTATCGAAGAAGCCAAACAAAAAAAGCCTCGTCATATTCACCTCAAATGCCTCAAAAACCGTCAAGGCTCCAATTATGACTGCTTCTTCCACTATTTCTCAGCTCATGATTATTTCCAGCCCACCGACGATTCCGTCAATCAGCTTGATCGTGATGCAATTGAAAATTGACAAAATTTTAGCCCGCTGGTAAAATTGTATTAGTTAAACCAAAAATCACCAGGGACTATCACCAGGGACTGTATTTATTTTAGCAGTCCTAAGTGGTTTAGTCAACTGAAAGGACTGATTTTTTATGGATAATAATATACAACTTTATCCGAACAAAAAACGCATTGTTCCTAATTGCAAAATTGCCAAAGTCATTAATAATTTAGACGATACCAGTTTTAACAATTTGATTAACGGTGTCAATAAAGGTCGCATCGTCGAAATGAAAAATCATAAGAAACACGGCAAAGTCTCTTCTGATTATACCATTACCAATAATTCTGATGATCAATCCGACCCGCTATCCGAGTTTGATCGCGCCGTCCTATCCGTCTGCATTTCCGAATGGGAAGCCGGCAACCGCCATACCACGCCTGCTATCATTCTGCGCGGTTTGACCGGTAAAAACACCAAAAACGGCAACGGCAATCTTCACAAAGACCAGCGCGCCGCTATCCTTCACAGCGTCCAAAAGATGATGGGTCTTATCATTAACATTGATCTTTCCAACGTCAACCAAAAACTCAATTACAACGGCGGTCAAGTTCAAAAAATCACCGAAGCTATTTTACCCTGTAAGCACGTTTCCACTTCTATCAACGGTCAAATTGTCGACGATACCATTGTTTTCCTTGACGAAAGCCCTATCATGAAAGTCGCCCGCGACAGAAAACAGATTTTGACTTTCGACGCCGAGCTTCTGGATATTCCTAATCAAAACAACACCCAGATGAATATCACCATCAAAAATTATGCTATGTGTCGCGTTCAAGAATGCATCTTGCACAAACTTCAACCCACTATCACCTTTGAGGACATCTTCAAAAAATGCAGAATTGATAAGGCAGACAACAAAACTAAACTACGTGCCCGTGAAGTCTTAATCAAGTTCTTTGAGCATCTAAAATCTAAAGGTGTCATTTCGTCTTTTGAGCTCGTCAAAAAGTCTACCGCTTTTTATTCTATTAAGTTTACATTTTAATACTTAACCTCGGACTGCTAAAATAGTGATTTTTTTCTGAAAGCCCCATTTTCGCGGGCTTTTTATTTTGCTATAAACCGCGTTAATTCAGCCTTTCTTACAAATAGCGTCATGACGTGCATAGTCCATTCTGCCATTTTGCATAGTCCATTCTGCCATTTTCGACTATTTGACTAAATGGTCTGAGCGTTGTTCTGACGCCCTCCGCATTCATTCTTAAGTTTTGGTTAGATACTTTATGTATATTAAGTATCTTAGCAGTCGGTTAAGCGACTTGCTAAAGCGGCGCGCTTAACCTCCTAAGCGGAGAAGGGGTAACGATTGATTGTGCTGTCTTGACTGCTAAGATACGTACTTCTTTAAAAATGAAAGGGGCGAAAACCTTGCGCGTCAGTATGTTTTGTCGGTTTTGAATTGTCGAAAAAACGCGAAATTAAAAAAAGCGAGGTTTGCAAAAAAAAAGAAAAAATCGATCGCCTTGTTTGCTATAATGGAGAAAAGATGAAAGGGGCGCAGTTGAATGAAAAAGACGAAAAAGCAACAACCGGACGGTAAAGCAGGAGATGTTATCAGAAAAGTGAAGCGTCGGTTATATGCATATCCGCAATTGAAAGAGAACATCAAAGAGTATGAGTTGGACATAGAAGACACAAAGAAAGAGCTATTTGGTCGGGATAAAAGCATAGTGCTACAGGTATCACGGGGCGGTGAGCCGCTGAGTATAGAGGAGAGACGGGCGGCGCGTATCTTGTTGTTGGAACAATATAAGGAGCGGGACGAACGAGAAATCAAGACGATAGAGCGTGCACTGAAGAAGATAGAGGTGGAAGAATACAGTGGAATAATAAGGCTGTACTATTTTGACAGGCTGGTGGTGCAAGCGATAGCGGAGCGAATGCACTGTGATGAATCGACGGTGTATAGGAAAAAGGCGCGGCTGGTGAATATGCTGAGTGTAATCTTGTACGGAGCGGACGCGTTGGTATGAATGATAATATAACATTGCGAAAAAGATGCGAAAAAATTGCAGTTAATTTGCAAAAAAATATGGTAGAATAAATATAAGAAGAATTGTAAAAATGACCTCCTAAGTGTGAGACCTCCGGCTGTGGTGGCAGTCGGGGGTTTTAAGTTTAAACGGGTGAAAGAATATGTTATTAAAGATGTGTGAAAAGTGCAGTCGATTAATAGAACAGGGAACACAATGTGAGCATTGTAAAAATAATAGACATAAAGAATATAATCAGGTGCGGCGAGATAAGAGCAAGAATGAATTTTATCATTCACGGGAATGGGCGCGTGTAAGTGGGCAGGCGCGAGCGCGTGCATATGGATTAGATGAATATGCATATGAATATGAGCGGCGGCTGGTCAAGGGAAAGATAGCGCATCATATAAAAGAGATAGAGGAAGCCCCAGATGAAAAATTTGATATAGAGAATTTGGTGTATGTATCAATAGAAACGCATAACCGCATACACGCGGCGTATGAAAAAGGAAAAGAAACGCGAAAAGCGATGCAAAAAAAATTGAGTGCGATAAGAGCAAAAGACAGGGGGGCGGCTGAAAAAGTTTAGAAACGGCGGCGGGCGCGAGCGCAACCCCCTTTCCTCGTGAGAAAATGCCAGAAATGGCGAAATTTTTAATGGAGGTGGTGAAATGGGTGGACGCCCGCGAAAAGTAATAGATATATCGACTGGAAAAATAGGAAAGCAGAAGATCAAGAATCGGCAGGAGCAAGAGGCGAAAATCAAAGTAGGGCGCAATGAGATAGAAGCTGGTGCGCCTGAGTGGTTGGACGAAAGGGCGGCGGCCGAATACAACAGGGTGGTAGAGCAGGCGAAGAGTATAGATTTATTTGACAATCTGGACTTGACGACATTAGCGGTATATGCAGACAATTACAGTCGGTATGTGAAATGTGCAGAAGAGATGGCGAAAAGTGGAATAGTGAATGAAGTTGGCGATCGTGCACTGGTTTCGCCATATGTAGTAATAGCAGATAAGGCTGCGACGCAGATACAGAAGTGCAGCACGAAATTAGGGCTGGCAACGACAGATCGATTGAAACTGATAGTGCCGACAAAGACAGAAGAAAAGCCAAATAAATTTGCGCAATTTTTTAATTGAAAAGGAGGTGATGAAAAATGGAAGTGAACAAGATATATAATGAAGATTGCCTTGAAGGAATGAAGAAGATATCCGACGGCAGTATAGATATGATATTATGTGATCTTCCGTATTAGGAATGGAACGACGAACAATTATTGGGACAAGCGAATACCCTTTGAGCCGCTATGGGCAGAATACAAGCGAATCACGAAGCAGAACGCGGCAATAGTGTTGTTTAGTCAAATGCCGTTTGGAGCAGAGCTGATAATGAGCAATCGGACTATGTATAGGTATAAGATAGTCTGGAAGAAGAATGCATACACAGGTTTTTTGAACAGTCATAAGATGCCATTACGAACACACGAGGATATATTAATATTTTATAAGAAATTGCCGACATATAATCCGCAATTTTCTGAAGGGGAGCCTTATACAAAGACTTGTAAAGTTTTTAGTTCAAATTATAGGATGATAAAACAGACAATACAGACAAGAATCAATGAGGGTAAAAGATATCCATTAGATGTGGTTGAATATAAGATACCAAATGCAGGTGGAGCGGGAGATAAATCGCACCCAACGCAAAAGCCGGTGGACTTGTTGGAGTATTTGATACGGACGTACACGAACGAAGGCGAGCTGGTATTAGATAATTGTATGGGAAGTGGAAGCACAGCAGTGGCTTGTGTAAATACAGGTCGCAATTTTATAGGATATGAGACGGACGCCGGATATTGTGAGATAGCACGGCAACGGGTGGCGGAAGCACAGTCAGAAAAGGCGGTGTTTTTTTAATGGAATTTTATAAGGAGTAGAGTGGATGGACAAAGAACTGGAGCAAATATATGAGAAAGAAAAACGAGAGCGAGAAGATTTAGAGAATCGAGTGCAAGCAATAATAGACTCATATATCTCAAAAAACGAAACTGAGCACAATAAGATAAGAGAGACGCTGGAAAATAAATATAAAATGGATAGGTCGTACTATAATGAGGGAAAATATCAGAATATAAGATTAGTAGACTACGTTGATGATAAAGGGTTGAATTTTAATTTAGGGAATGTGGTTAAATATGTGAGTCGAGCAGGTAAGAAGAGTGTGAAAACATATGTAGAAGATTTGGAGAAGGGAAATGGTATTTGGAGCACGAGCTAAATTTAGCGAAAGGAATAGAGCCGTACCCATTTTAAAATGGATAGAAAATAATGGCGAAAAATTAATAGAAACGCTAAAAAGATTAGGGTTGATATGGACAGGACGACGAATTATGCACGTCTCATAATAAGCGGCGAAAAAATATGTGGGCATAGCGAATATCTTGCCTGTAAACGGCACCTTGAGGATATGGAGCGAGGCAAAGAGTTCGAGTATGTGTTTGACGCAAAAGAAGCGGAAAGGCATATTGACATAGCGAATAAATTAACGATAGGTGAAGGCATAGAGGCTAAACCGTTGAAAACAAGAGGCTTCCAAAATTTTATGATTGGAAGTCTTTTTGGTTGGAGAAAAAAACGCAGTAAAATTCGGCGGTATAGGGAAGCATACATACAAATGGCACGCCAAAACGGAAAATCATTTCTTGCAGGTGTTATTAGCAATGACTTTGCAACATTTAGCGGATACCAATATGGGCGGATATTTCTCACGGCAACGAAGCAGGAGCAAGCGAACATTGTGTTCGATGAAGTAAAAAAATTTATAGAGAGTGATAAGGAATTAGAAGAACTATACAAGATAAAAACGCACGAAAGAACGATAACATCAAAAGTGACAGGGACTGTGATAAAAGCAATAGGGCGAGATACGAAGTCGGCGGATGGCTTTAGATCGGTATGCTAATGCCGTTTTAAAAAGAAATTTTTAAAATCAATCGAACAAAAACGGTTGCTAAAACTAACGTTATAATTTATAATGTTATTAGTTGAAAGAGGCTAAGTTTTTTGGGCGGTGACTGTATGAAACAAGGAATTATTTATAAAATAACGGATAATCATAATGGAATGGTTTATATTGGGCAAACAGTACAAAGTTTAAAGCGCAGATGGAAATGTCACAGATCTCACTTGCAATGTCAAACGCACCATAATGAATTATTGCAAAAGGTTTACAATAAATATGGTTTTGAGGTTCTTTCTATTGAAATAATAGAAAAATGCGATATTGACAAATTAGATGATCGCGAACGCTATTGGATAAATTATTATGATTCTACAAATCGAGATAAAGGCTATAATTTTGAAAGTGGCGGAAACGAATTAAAAAAGCATTCTGCAGAAACAAAAGAAAAAATGACATTAGCAAGTCGAGGACATAATAATAAATTGACCGTTGAACAGGTAACAGAAATAAAAAAGCAAATTATAGCTGGTGAACCAATTTCAGAAATTGCCTGTAAATTTAATGTTGGTCAATCTTGTATTTATCGTATTAAAATATTGCAAAATTGGGCATATGTTTCACCAGAGTTGAATGAACAAGTTTTTAATACTGACACAAGTAGAAAAATAAATCGTTTAACTCAAAGTGAAATTGAAGAATGTAAAAAAGCAATTTTAGATGGCGAATCTGCATTTTTATTAGCACAGAAATATGGTATATCGTATGGTCGTTTTCTTGATATATTTAGAAATGAAGTAAATATGTCAAAGATCAAAAGTAAAGAATGGCAAAAGGCGGAAGAACTTTGTAAAGCCTTATTTTTTAAAAATTTGTCCGTGAAAGATATTTTGAAAGCAACAGGCTTGACATATACTCAATATAAAAGACTTACTAAAGGTTTGGAAATAATAAGACATAATAAAATGGTTGAATATGTTGTGGAAGCAAAAGCCGAGGGCAAAACAAATCCTGTTATTGCAAAAGAACTCAATATAAATAGATGTACAGTTACCGTATATTGGAAAGAATATAAACAAAAAATATGCTAATACCGTGCTAAATATTTAGATAACGAAAGGCTAAATATCAGTGTAACGCGTAGGGATTGAATAAATAAAATATCCCCAAGAGTGTTCGACACCTTAACAGTTCGGCTGCAGGTGAAAATGTACGCTGAACTATATCGAAAGATATAGAAGTACGGGATAAAAAGCCTGTACGATAACAAATTGATTAGCAGTCTGCGATGAATTACACGCGCATCCGAATAATCAGATGTACAAATTAATGCAAGACGGGCAGATAGCAGTAGGAAATGCATTAACACTTGCAATAACAACGGCAGGATTTAATCTGAATAGTTTTTGTTACGAACATTACAAGTTTTGCAAGAAAGTATTAAGCGGAGGAATAAAGAAAGATACGCTATTTGTATATATCTGTGAAATGGACGAAGAAGACGATATATGGAAGCCGGAAAATTGGGCAAAGTCGAATCCGCTGCAGTTATGGAATGAAGACGACACGCTGAATGAAGCAATGATCGGGCGAATGGCGGAAAAGGCAATCGACGCAAAAGAAAAGCAAGGAGCCGAATTAACGAATTTTTTAACGAAGAGCTTAAACAGATGGGTGACAGCAACAGAAGATAAATATATAGATGTAGAGAAATGGGTGGAATGTGGAAATGAAAAGACGATAGATGAAATGAGAGGACGAGAATGTTACATAGGGATTGACCTTTCAAGCGGTGGAGATTTAACGTCAATAGCGTTAATATTTCCGGCGGAAAAAGTTTATGTATGGACAATATCATTTATACCTGAAAGGCGATTACTTGAACACGAATCAACGGATAATGCGCCGTATCGGCAATGGGTACAAGCCGGATATTTATTGTTGACGAGCGGATTGTATGGAATAAAGACAGATTACCAACGGATAATATATGTAATGAGACAAATAATAGAAGCATATGATTTGAAGGTAATAGGTTGTGGGTATGATGAACACAACATAAGCGGTATATTGTCAGATTTAGAAGAAATATTACCGTGTGATTTAACGCTGGTAACACAAAGTGCAAAGAGCTTAAATGATGCGACGGTAGACTTCCAGTTGTCAGTGAAAGCGGGGCTGGTTGAATATGATAAACGGAACCAGTTGTTGACGTGGTCAATGGTGAACGCAGCATTAACGGCAAATTCATTCGGGGAAGTAAAAGTGGACAAAGTAAAGGCCACAAATCGAATAGATGTAGTTGATGCGGTGATAGATGTGTGGAAAATATACATAATGAAAAAGAATGAAGGCAAGAAACTTGAAGGGGAAGATGCGTTGAATATGTGGGTAAAGATATTAGAAGAAGAATGAGTGATAGAAGTGAAATGGTTAAATAAAATAAAAACGAAGGCAATGTCCATACGGAAGATATTAAATTTAGGGAATGGCGAAAAGATAAAAATGAGTGAAGTCATAGACCTATTCAGCAGTAGCGGCAACAATGTCGAATATGGAAATGACATAAGCGAAATAACATATTTTACGTGTATCAAAACGTTGTCAGAATCTGTGGGGAAAATACCAATATATTTATTGGACGGAGACAAGAGACGAATCAAAGACCACGAAACAAATAAGGTATTTCAAATAAGTACGAATGGATATCAAACACCGGCGCAATTTTTTATGATAATGGAATATGCGCGCAATCATTATGGCAATGGATATGCATATATATGTCGAAACAACTTAGGGGAACTTGAAAGCCTGATACCATTAGACAGTCGGCGCGTGCAAGTATGGATAGACAATCGAGAAGATTTTACGAAAAGGAAATATTATTATCTATATACAGATAGTCGAAGTGGAAAAAGTTATTATTTGAATAATGAGGACGTATTACATTTTCGGAGTTGGATATGTGAAGAAAATGGAATAGTAGGGCGGTCAATCCGTGAGATATTAGCAAGGTCATTGTTGGGTGCAAAAGCAAGCAGCAAGTTTTTGAATGAGCTGTACAATCACGGATTAATCGCGAATTTGGCAATACATTATACGGGGGACCTAAACGATAAGGCGCAAAAAAATGTTGACTTAGCCTGCCAATTCCTTTAAAATAGCCTTAGCGGTTAGACTTCCGCTTAAACAAAAATGTATTTAAAATCAACGACTAAGTAAATGCCGACTTAGAAACGTTTTTTTGGGGTATCCCTTGATGGATGTACACTAACCCTTTTCGCAGCGCGACACTTAGAGACAATAAGTCTCCGGACTGAGTGAATCGT
>JAFUTM010000384.1 GCA_017484235.1 Selenomonadaceae bacterium | reverse complement strand
TATAGAAAGAGTATTGCAAAAAGTTTTTGTGGTCTTATCACGAGATTAATGTGTAAATGTTTATCATATAACATCTGAAATATATAAACAAAATAAACGATAAAACAAATGTATCTTGTATAAAAAATCTATTTTTCTAATGAATTTTTAAAGAAAATTTGATATAATACTATATTAACAAAATAAGTGAAGTTCGAGTACACCCATTGGTCCCTTAATTCAACTTTCAATGGTCCTTTACTACAGTTGAACTTTTACTCACCTTAAGTCGAAGTACGGCTCTCAGAAAGCTAAATATTTTCCTTTATAAGTAACCAGATAGAAACTTCCTTAGCGACGAGGCAGCTGAAATGTCAAAATCGGAGTGATTTATGTTGGCTCTTCTGAAAATTTGTCGGAGTGCAATGAGAGGTTTGCAAAAGTATCTACAATACATATAAACTAAGACAAAATCTCTTAGTCGGCTGAAGAACTAATCACTAAAGTTGTTTGAACTAAATTTTTGTAAAGTAAATCAACAGTGTGCCTTATATTTCTTTATGGCGCTAAATGATAATAAAACAGAGGTGATATTAATGTTGGTTCAGAAAAAAACTTTTTTAATGTTTAAGTGTAATCTGTTACGACTTATTTTTTGTGCCGTTCTCGCAGAATTTTTCATATTTAACTCAGCGGCAGCAAAACCTGTCGAAACTTCACCGCATATTTTTGTTGATGAAGTAGACAGGGCAGATTGGTTTTTGAAAGGTGATCCAAACATTATTTTTGTAGGTTGTGCCTCACCTTTGTTTCCAAATAAAAAAACTCATTATCTTGATTACAAAACTATTAAATATGGCAATTTACCAGATGGACGATTTATTATCACCTGTGAATTCTACAAAATGTATGAATTTGCTATTTTTTATAAGACAAATCAAGAGGATGGCTCAAAAAGCGCAAGATTTATGATACGTGCGACCGTTGACAGCAATATCAGTCCTTTGGAAGTTGATTCTGTGCTTGGTCACTTCAATGGCGTAGATTTGGAACCGTTTCCTCCGGTCGGCACAAACATTATTCCATATCGAATCACTGAGATGCTCTATTACATTGTAAAAGGTGAAAAATATTATGGAAACTTAAATCCTGAACTTTTTATTGATAAATCAAATTATAAAGATATTTTAAATCCTTATACACAGGACCTTTATGACAGGTGCAAGGTAAAAAAATAACTTTTCAGCGGAGGAATTTAAATTTGAATGAAAAAAAGGTTCCACAAATTTCCATTGTGATTCCAATGTACAATGTTGAAAAATATGTTGGCGAATGTCTCGATAGTCTTTTGTGTCAAACTTTTCAAGATTTTGAAGTTATCATTGTTGACGATTGCTCGACTGATAACAGTAGAAATGTTGTCCAAGCTTATCTTCCAAAATTTAACGGCAAATTGCAGCTCATAGAGTCAGAAAAAAATTCAGGTGGTTGTGCAGTTCCGCGAAATATTGGAATGAACTACGCCTGCGGTAAATACTTATTTTTCTTGGACAGCGACGACTTAATTATAAAAAATGCACTTGAGTCACTTTATACTGTTGCAGAAGAATTTAATGCTGACATTGTTCAATGTGAAAAATTTTTCACTTCTGAAACTCCTCACTTAAAAGGTGCGACTTTGACAGTAAAAAGTTTTAAACCTGACAGTTATATTACTGTACCAACTTTAGAAACTGAAAATATCACTCAGAGAATTAAAAATTTCCACGACCAAAGATATGTTTGGACAGCGTGGTCAAAGTTGATACGCCGCGATTTTATGATTGAAAATAAAATGAAATATCCTCTAACTCTCAACAATGAAGATTTAGTTTTTACTATTTATTGTCTATCTTGTGCTAAGCGTTTTGTACAATTTCCTGATCCAGTGAATATTTACCGCTACCGTCCAAACTCAATCTTACACAGCAAAGAATATACAACCACTTCACACGTTAGAAAGTGGATTCGCTCGCTGGCAACAGGTTTTTACTGCTGCGATAAGTTTTTAAGTGGACTGGAATTTTACAAGCTGCACCCAGAAATAAAATATCTTGCTCTAGACGCCATTACTCAAGATATTTTTAGACATTTATTTGTGGTTTATAAAAAATTTTCAGCAGCGTTGCTTGACGATATAATTCGCGAAGAATTTTCAAAAGCTGGAGATAGTTCGGCGTTGGCTACTTTCTTTTTCAATATGTCAATTCTATATAGTATGCAGATTGGATCTTATCTATTGGACAAGCAAAACAATACTTAAAGAATCATAACAAAGTCGACACACCGTTTAAAGTATGTCGGTTTTTTATTGGTGGTAAAGCTTCCACTGATAGTATTACGAATATCAGCAATAACGATTACTATCAGTACCGGTGACGACTTAATTGGCAGCAGCGGTAGTAATGTAAAACTTTACGGCGGCACTGGCAATGACACTTTGATGTTCTGGTGCACAGAAGCAAATGATACTGCAACTAGTAACTATCTCGATGCCGGCGACGGAAATAATAATATCAATATTTATGAATACTACCAAAATGATGAATTTGTCAGAAGGATTGAGAATATGATTGTTAATGCTGGTTCAGGATATGACAGCATTCTCGTTCTTTCTGATAAGACTACTATAAATGCTGGCGGCGGCAGTGATAAGGTATGGAATGTAGGAAAAAGCAACGTTATCAATCTTGGTTCAGGCAACGACTTTGCCGTGAACGAATATTGGTCGGAAAGTTACGTTGCGATTAACGGTGAAAGCGGAAATGATCTCCTTTTCAATCATGGCAGATATGCTACTATCAACGGTGGCAATGACAATGATACT
The DNA here is from genome assembly GCA_017484235.1 of Selenomonadaceae bacterium. Lineage (GTDB taxonomy): Bacteria > Bacillota > Negativicutes > Selenomonadales > Selenomonadaceae > Quinella. The sequence continues at coordinate 512 of JAFUTM010000384.1, read as the reverse complement.
ATCTATAATGGAGGAGGTAACAATAGCTTCCTAAACGGTGATGCGGGCAATGATGTTATAGTAAATGGGCATAACGATCCCAGCTCTGTTGAACATTACGAAACTTACAGTGAGGAGTCGGAACACGTCGACGTTGCAACTCTTGTTGCTGACACTTCGGATAGAGCTCTGGTCGTTTCTAACGTCACGCTTAAGGGCGGCAAAGGTAATGATACAATTGCCATAAGCAGTAAATCCTTAATGAACGTCCTTCAATACGCAAGTGGCGACGGTAACGATATCATAACTAATTACAGCAGCCACGACACAATTCAAATTACCAACGGCCTCTATTCAACACAAACCAGCGGCAACGATGTCATTATCAAGATAGGCAGCAACTCAATTAACCTGAAAAATGCTAAAGGCACAACACTCAATATCGCAGGTACAACCTCAGATAAAGTGAGTGTTGCAAGCGACGCGGTTACTTATAATGGTCATTCTTATAAACTTTATACACTTGGCAAAAC
>JAFUTM010000383.1 GCA_017484235.1 Selenomonadaceae bacterium | reverse complement strand
ATAAAATTAATTGCTGAATCATACAAGCCGCAAACTGAATGGCAAATACAAATTTCAGTCTTGTATCATTTAAAGCGTCTGCTGCTTTGTAAACCAGAAAACTGCTGATAAATGCAAATATTACGCCAACGAAAAAGCCGAGAATTTTCATTAAGAAGTCTATTGAAAAATAATTTCCTACGGCTGCCGTGATGGAACCGACAGGCAACAGCCAAATTTCAAATCCGTGATATAAAAATAAAGATACTACTGCGGCTATGATAGAATACTTAAAAATTGAATTTACCTTTTCGCTCATCAAATTTCCTTTGAATAGATTCCAAAGAATTATTGATTCGCTAATAAGCGCAACAAACATCGCTAATCCTTCTAGGATTTCACGACTTACAGCATTGCGAGTTCCAACTCTTACTGCAACAATAAAAACTGATAACCAAAATCCCCATTTTATTGCTGTGCGAAATTTATTTTTGTATATTTCAACAGGCAACCTTTGTAATATGACTAGCAATATTCCAATCGGTACACCGAGCATTAAACCTTCTTCCATTGCCGGAATAAATTGCAATAAAAATGTTTGCAGCAATTAAGCGTCACCTCAACAATAATGAAAATTATTTTCATCTTTTGTTAATCATACAAAATGCGTAATGAAAGCAAAATCTTCACTTCACTACGCATTTAAATTAGCATTCAGTCCAAATTATTACCACTTACGCGGGGTATATTTAAAAGTCCACTTCATAACAACCGGCTCTTTCCAGAAATGACCTTTAACGCCGGTGTCTTCATCAGTATGCAGTGCATAACCGTTTACTTCTGGAGAATAGAACTTAAATTCACATTCATAAGTACCTGCACCTTGAAGTTTGACATTTGCACCGTAGTGAGGACCGTCATCTGCGCTCATTGGCATAAAGTTGCCTGTAATCGGAGCTTCTTTACTGCCCTTTTTGGTGAATTTGTATTCGACTCTCATATAAGGAATCCACTCACCGACACCAAAACCGCATTCGTTGCCTTCAGTTGCATGAATGTCGGTTTCAATGTGAATATCAGCTTGATCTGGTGAAAGCATCATTCCCTGTGGTTCCATAGGAACAGGCTGGAAGTAAACAAGTGCAACCTTAAAGTGATTAGTGGTATCTTCTTGCTCATCGCCGATTGGATATTCCTGGAAAGCAAGAGCGTCCGGACTGTAAGCAAAAAGACTGAATGCTGCGGCACCGACTGCAAGAGCGGCTTTGAGTTTTTTGAATGTCATTAACAACATCTCCTTAAATTAATCTATATAATGAATTTCATTATCAGCATAGTTTTAAAAAAATTTGTTATTGGATAACTTCTTTGCTTTGTTGCTGTCGACGATAGAAATAGGCAGCGATTCCGACAACAATCAAGAGCATTTGCAAGCCAAAAGTTTCATAAGTCGGATAAACTCCAATAATGTCGATAGTTGGAATTGGTATAGTCTCAATAGGCGTTTGTGATAATACTCCGCCTTCTTGCAACTCTTTTATGCCACTGCCAGCAAAACTTACTGCGAGTAAATACATCAAAATACTTGTAAATAGGAAGAAAGGCTTGAGCGGTATTTTTAATACACCGTGTTGGAGCGCAAAGAACAGTATGGCAATTACAATACAGCCTGCACCGAATCCATACCAAATCATATCGACATCGGTTGAAGTATTATTAAAAAGTGCTTGATAGAATAGAATGACTTCAGCACCTTCACGATAAACCGCTAAAAATGCTGCCAGTGCTAATGCTTTAGCTTTTCCGCTTGTCATACTTTTGTCAACCATACCTTGAATATATTGTTTCCAGACTTTAGCGTCAGCCTTACCACCAAGCCAAGCACTCGTTCCAACTAATACGACAACTGCGAATAATGCTGTAGCACCTTCTAAAATTTCGCGACCTGCTCCGGCAGCAGTTGATTCAAATATTGAAGCGAAAAGATATGCTGTTACAAAACTTGCAATGATAGCTGCAATCATAGCATTATAAACAGTATCAAGATATTTTTCATTGCCACTTTTGCGTAAGTAAGCGATAATGGCAACTAAAACGAGTATTGCTTCCAGACCTTCACGAATAAGTATCAAGAATGCCGGAAGAAATGACGCCCAGCCGCCTTCATCGCCATGAGCATTTTCCATTGCTTCAACATTATCATATACCATCACAATTAAAACATCAGCTTCACTTTGTACCTGCTCAATCGGATCACCAGCGAGCATTGCTTTCTTGACTTTGTAGAATTGATATTCAGTTATACCTACAGCCTTAGCAGAGACCGAAACCCTCAAGGCACCTTCCATACCTTCTTTTTCGTATATTCCATAGTAGGCATCGTTGATTTTATCTTTAGCTGTACGACCATCACCTGTTTTATAGATTTCCATTGCTTCGTGAATGGTCTGTTCAATCTGACCGGCAAGTTGCTGCCATTTTGGTGCGGCTTCTGAAGATTGTAAATTTACGGCAAATATTAAGCTCACTGCAAATATTAACAGCAATACTTTTTTCATTTCAACTAATTCCTTTAAAATTAAATGATAGGTACTCTAAAATCGTCGTATAACGTCGTATACGCCCCGTAGACGCACGATAAAACTTTTTTAGTATAAATCATCGTACGAATGAAAAACGGCTCTTAGAATCGAAATATGAGCGTTGTCAGAATGGAAATTAAAAATCCTTAGCTTCAAATTTAATCATGTACCAATTTTCTACAGGATTGCCATTTTCATCAACTGCCGGTTTAAATTCCCATTTTGACGCGGCTTCCATTGCAGCTTTATCAACTTTTGTCCGACCTGATGAGCGCATCATCTCAGTTTTTATGACTTTGCCATTCTCATCTATTACCGCTTTCACCATTACAGTGCCATTGTAATTTAAATCTTTGGCAATGTCTTTAGGGTAAACTTGCGATTGTTTAATTGGCTCTGCTGGTTT
>JAFUTM010000382.1 GCA_017484235.1 Selenomonadaceae bacterium | reverse complement strand
TAAAGTTCTATTTTTAAATTATAACATATATCAATGATAAACTGAAACACAGAGGCTAAAAAAGTTTGACACTTTTGAAGGATAATAATTTGTTAATATAGAACATGCATAAACATATTTAATATAAAACATGATTTTCATAAATGTGATTAATAGTCACAAAGGTGTAAATGATGATTTCAAAATTCAAAAAGCTGACCTTCACAAAAGTTATAATAACCTTACATATGTGACAATGAAATGTGATTTTTAACAAAAATGCGCCAAAAACGCTTAAAATATTAGAAATTTACTTGAAACAATTAAAAAAATCCTTTATTATGCACAACAAGAGATGTGAACTAAAGAGAGTTATTATCACATATGTGAAGGAGTGGTAAAAGTGGTACCTGTTGAAAAACGTATTCTCATTAAAGTTGCTAATATGTATTACCTGGAAAATATGAAACAAAGTGATATCGCCAAACGTCTCGGCGTTGAACGGACTACTATCAGCAAGTATCTAAAACGTGCTCTTGATCAAGGTCTCGTCAATATTTCAATTGTGAATGACAATTATGAAGCCATTGAAGCTGCAATGGAGAAGCGTTTTGGACTTAAAGAAGTATTTATTGTTCCTAAAAGCTACGATCTTCAGGCAGTTAAACAAAATATGGCGCGTGCCGGTCTCAATCTTCTTCGCAGAATAGTTGCAAATGATCAGGTCATTGGCATTGCTTGGGGAACAACCATTCGCGAACTTACGAGGTATGCTGAGATGGAGAAGTTGCCTCATATCAATGCGGATTTTGTGCCTCTTGATGGCGGGCCGGAAAATATTAACAGTGAGTTTCACGTCAACACGCTTTGCTATCAGCTGGCTCGTGCCTTTGGTGCGAGGAGTCATTACATTTATGCTCCGGCGATCACGCGCACAGTTGAAATTCGCAATGCTATCGTCCAGGACGTAAACTATGAAAAAATTTCCGCGTTTTGGGATAAACTCGACATTGGCATTGTTGGTATTGGTGCTCAGGTTAAATCGTCTAATCTTGTCTGGATGGGCGATTTTGGCAAAGAAGGCATTGAAAGCCTTACTAAAACCGGTGCTGTCGGCGAAATTTGCTCCATATTTTTTGATATTAATGGTCGTCCTGTTCACACAGATTTTAGTGATAGAATCATCGCCGTTGGGTTAGATAAACTGCGCAATCTTAAATATAGTATCGGTATGGCGGCTTCACGCGAAAAAGTGCCGGCGATTATGGGCGCACTTCGCGGAAACATTATTAACGTGCTAATTACCGACGAGATGACTGCCAAAATCTTACTCAACGAATGATATTAATGATGAATGAGGAATGTGGAATTAGGAATTGAAAAATTACGAATTACGAATTAAGCATTAAGAATTATTTAATTCCTCATTCCTAATTTATAATTCATAATTAAATGCTGGGAGGTGAAAATATGCTGTTGTATGTGGTCGCGCTGGCGGTAATTGTGTGGATTATGCAATTGCTTCTTGGTCTTTGGCAGTTCAAACGTTTTAGCAATCATATTAAAAATCTGCGCACTATTGGCAGAGTTGCAATTGGCAGAGCAAAGGGCAGATTCCTTGCCGGAGTTATTGTGCTGCTGGTCATTGATAATTATTGCAGAATCATCAAAGGTGAAATTATGGAAGGGCGCACGGTCTTTGCCGATTTTAAAGAATTTAATATTCTCAATGGCTTGACACTTTTTGAACTCAGCGACGAACTTTGTAAAAGTCTGAATTTAGATTTTCAAAAGTCAGTGGCAGTTATGAGTGCCAAACAGGACTACGAAAATTATCAAATTATGCAGCAGAACGAAGGCTGACAACAGCATTACAAATAAATGTATGTTTAAACCAAATTTCATTATCTATCAAAACGAAGGAGTGAATTGTTGTGGATGTAATGGTTCAATTTGCACAAGCCTTTATCGGGCTGTTCAACAAGGGCGGCGAGACACTTGCCGGTTGGGTGTCCGGAATTATTCCGACGCTTATCGTTTTGCTCGTTGCGATGAATGCGATCGTCAAAATGATTGGTACTGAAAGAATCGAAGCATTTGCAGGAGTTTGTGCTGGCAATCCGATTACACGTTATATTGTCCTTCCGGTCATTGGTACATTCTTCTTCTGCAATCCTATGACGCTCTCACTCGGCAAGTTCCTGCCGGAGTTCTACAAGCCTTCCTACTATGCTTCAGCTTCCGGTTGTTGCCATACACTTAACGGTCTGTTTCCACATATCAATCCAGGTGAATTGTTCGTATTCTTGGGAATTGCTAATGGCATAACAACTCTCGGATTTAGTACAGTGGACTTGGCATTGCGTTATTTGTTGATTGGTCTTGTAATCAATTTCCTGCGCGGCTGGGTGACTGACTTCACAACTGCTTACGTTCAGAAACAACAGGGCATTGAACTCAGCAAGAAATTGAAAAATGCTTAATTGGCGAATTTCAATGAATTGTAACGAAAGGAGTACCAATTATGTTTTCTAAAGTTGACAGGTCTAAAGTGAAAGTTGCGGCTTCACTTTTGTCGGCTGATTTCGCACACTTGGCTGATGAGGTTAAGCACGTAACGGAGGCTGGAATTGATCGTATTCACGTTGAAGTTAATGATGGCGTCTTCTCACCTGAAATTACAGTCGGTGCACCGGTAGTGAAAAGTTTGCGTAAAACCACTGATGCTATCATTGAAGCTCATTTGATGACGGTGCACCCTGAACGAAAAATCGAATCGTTTGCCAAAGCCGGCGCAGATATTATTATCTTTCACATCGAGACAACACATCAAGCGGAAGCTGTCATTCAACAAATTAAAAATGCAGGCAGCAAAGCCGGCATTGCGATAAATCCTGCGACACCAATCGTTATGCTTGAAGAAATTCTGCCAATAGCAGATGTTGTGTTAGTTATGACGGCCAATCCTGGTTCGGCCGGACAACGTTTAATAGATAGTACACTCAAGAAGATTAAAAAATTGCACGAAATTATCCGCGCTGAAAATTACGATTGCTACTTGGAAGCGGACGGCGGAATTAATATTGAAACTGCCGCAGCGGTCAGAGAAGCAGGTGCAAATATCCTTGTTGCGGGTACTGCGATTTATGAATCTACGGACGTTCTTGCATCTTTGTCAAGGCTGACAGGCGAAGAATGAGGAGGTTGTTATAAATGGCCAATTATAGATCAGTAGTTATTAAAGCTGGTAGCGGCGGCTTCAGCGGATTATTTAATTATTTGCTTCGTCTTGCAATACAAAAGCAATTCCAAGAACAGTATTTGCGATGTTTACTTGGTTTTGCCTCAAATACTTTGCCACAAACTGCACAGATGATAGTTTCTTTGCGACGACGTGACTTGTTACCACATTCAGGTGAGCAATATGTATGATCTTCATGTTTAAGTGTTGAAAATGTTTTGCCGCAAATTCGACATGTTTTGATGTAACGTCCTTGCTGGCTATTATAATCGGTCGAACATTTATGTGAGCAAAATTTATGACCAGCATATTTGTAGGCGGTGAACTCTTTGCCGCACATCTTACAGATACGCTTCTCGGTGTACAAAACCATTTGAGCATATTTCGTACAGCATTCTTGTGAACAGTATAGGTTGTGACCCATGTTATTTGCTTCAAACTCTTGGCCACAAGCTATGCAGGTAAATATCTTGCGTTCCTTGCGTGTTTTCTTGCCGTTGATACTTGAATGAATACTTTGATGTTGAGACTTCGTAAGCATAATTAAGTTGCTGATATCATTGTTCTCTTTGTCAAAGTCAATGTGGTGAATGTCATATCCAACAGGTATTTCACCATTGAAATATGTCCAAACGGCGCGGTGCATACTAACCAATTTAAAATAGTGTCCATTCTGATTTTTAGTCTTGCAATAAGTTATGCCATTGAATTTCTGATGTGAATCGTCAATAATTTCAATTTTTGGCAGATTGCCGCTAACTTTAGTGATGAGTTCTTCAACAGCAACTTTATCCTGTAGAGTCTCAGCAGCAGCTCGAAGGATTGCAAAAATTTTGTCTTTGTGTTTCATTAAAAAATCGCCTCTTTCTTGACAATCAGCAAATGAGACGCTAAAATATACAGAAAGGCGCCTCGCAAGCTATTAAGTTAATTCAACACTAACATTTTAGCTTATCGGGGCGTCTTTTGCAAGCAAAATTTATCGAAATTCGAGCTGACAATTAAATGTCGGCTTATTATTTTATCACCACTTGCAGGTAACGTCTTCGGTCTTGTAGTTCTCGCAACTATTTGCTCATTCCCATTCTTGTCGCCGTTCTTAGGACCTGGCGCGGTCATTGCACAGGTTATTGGCGTGTTGATTGGCGTTCAAATTGGTGAAGGTAATATACCTCCGCATCTTGCATTGCAGGCACTTTTCGCAATCAATGCACAATGTGCCTGCGACTTCGTACCAGTCGGCTTAGGTCTTGCAGAGGCCGACGCTGAGACGGTTGAGGTCGGCGTGCCGTCAGTTTTGTATTCACGTTTTATCACTGGACCGATTTCGGTAATTCTTGCCTGGCTTGCAAGTTTCGGTCTTTACGAATCATAAAGATAACGAGGCACATTTGCAAGTGTACTCCCCCAAGCCGCCTGCAGATGTACCTCATATCTTATAGACATTTTTAATATAAGGAGTGAAGTGTTAATGTCTAAAGAATATTATAGCACAAAAGTCGTCGAATTGGGCGGTCAAGTTGCAGATTTTATTGCTGCGGCGAAAATGATCATTCTCTTTGAGACGGAAATGTCCAAAAATTTGCCGGAACTCAGAGACGCTTGTGTTCTCCACGAAGGAAACAAACTTGAGGACACCGTTAAGCCTGGTGACATTTTCAAAGTTGGCAATGCTGAGTTTAAAGTCCTCAAAGTCGGCAGTGAAGTCCAAAAAAATCTGATGAATCTTGGCCACATTACCATTAAATTTGACGGTGGTGCCGGCGACGTTTTGGAAGGCAGTGTCCACGTTGAAGATAAGCCAATTCCTGATATTAAAATTGGTGACGAAATTCACTTCATCAAAATGGCAAGTGAATCCGTTGACAGCTCCTGGCTCGGACTTAAAGGCAAGACGGCGATTGTAACCGGCGCGGCGTCCGGTATTGGCAAGGCAGTTGCGCAGGCTTTCCTTGATAATGGTGCCAATGTCGTCGTCTGCGATATGAATCCGAATGAGCCGAGCTTTGACCTTCACGAGGGCAGCGGCGAAATGCTTTATGTTGTTACCAATGTCACCGACTCTGCAAATGTCGATGATATGGTCAAAAAATCCGTCGCTAAATTCGGAAAGATTGATATTTTAGTTAATAATGCCGGCATCAACATTCCTTGTCTGCTTGCTGATCCGAAAGATCCACACGGTAAATACGAACTCAACGAAAAGATTTACGATAAAGTTGTCGGCGTTAATATTAAAGGTGTTTATCTTGTTGCTCAGGCGGTTGTCCGTGAGATGTTCAATAGCGGCGGTGGTGTAATTATTAATATGAGCAGTGAGTCTGGCCTCGAAGGCTCCGAAGGTCAATCCATTTACGCGATGACTAAAGCCGGCGTTGTCTCATTCACTCGCAGCTGGGCAAAGGAACTTGGAAAGCATAACATTCGTGTCGTTGGCGTAGCACCTGGCATTATGGAAGCGACGGGCCTCCGTACTCTTGCCTACGAGGAGGCACTTGCGTATACTCGCGGCATTACCGTTGATGACTTGCGTAAAGGCTACAGCTCAACCAAGACGACGCCTCTCGGACGCAGCGGCAAACTCAGTGAAGTTGCTGACACGTGTGCGTTCCTTGCAAGCGACAGAGCCGGCTATATTCACGGCGTAACACTCAACGTTGCTGGTGGCAAGACTCGCGGATAATACTAACTAAAATTAAAATTGATGATCATAAATAAATTGCTGGCGGTTCGCGTGCCGTCAGCCTTTTTATTTGCAAAATAAAGAAAGGCATTACATGTAATTTATAAGGTAGAGACGGTGTTGACGTTGACGACACCAAAGTTGTACACAAGTATGGACGTAGGTCAGCTCTTGCAGTAGCTCCTCATAAGACTGCGCCACCAGTTATTCATCATAAGGTCGGATTTATAGCGAAAACCAAGCAGCAACTTATTAATAGTAGTAAGGTAAGTTGCAAAATCTGAGAAATTTCACGAAGAAGAAAACTCAGATATGTACCTGTCGCTAATGGGAAGTTAAAATCTGCAGAGCGTTATATCAAACGAAAGTAGCTATGGCAAAATTGGACGCTATAAAACAAAAAGATATTTCGCGAGGAATATTTCAGTGTAAACTTTGTGCAAATTATGCTAAGTTTGTGTAAGTTTATGAGAGAAAATTGAATACTCCCAGCGGTTTCGATTCACTGGGAGTACTTTTATTGTAAAAATCCATAAGCTTGTGACCACATTTTGACTAACAAACTTCAAAACATTGTCCTAAATCGTTTATTTTTTCTACGATAAAATGCACTGATTACAACGATTTAACACCATTTAACAAAATTTAGTCAATATTTATCAACTCATACTGAGGATTGCCCATTTTTAACTCAGCCATAGCAGAGAGTTGACGCAAACCGTGACGTGATTCAATGCGCTCTCTAAGGTCTTTGCTATCTGAAGCAGAATAAACAAAGTCGCAGCACGCTTGGTCAACTGCCAAAATGTCAGTCGAGGCACAAATTCCGATATCAGCCATCGTCGGTTCAGCTGCTGTTGTTCCGGCACAGTCGCAGTC
>JAFUTM010000381.1 GCA_017484235.1 Selenomonadaceae bacterium | reverse complement strand
TAATCAACAGATTGATATTATATCTGATGTTTACTGCAATTTAGCTTATGTTGATTCAAACGCAGATATCATTTTATATCTTGGTAGTGATGCCAACGTTGATATGGACTGGAAAAACGGCAAATTTACTGATAATTTCCAGGCGGTTTGGCCTATGCTCGATGGTCACCCTGTTTATATTGAAGTGGTTGAGTCTAATAGTGATTACAATTTATATTCTGTACCAATTAAACTAAATGGCAAGAAATGTAATTTGCAAGTTGCTTACGATTATAAGACTTCCAAATATAAAATTCTTGGCGCAAGACGAGGCGCCGTTAATGGTATGGCGGACAGAAATTTAATTAAACTCAAGAAAGGCGACAAGATTACCACATTACACTATGGAATGACAATCAGCGGTGACGATAATGAACTTACTGAGGTTGAGGTCGACACCTTTACGATTGGCGACAATCCAAAATTTGATGATGAAGAACTTGGCGATGGCGAATACTTATATTGCTTTGAATTTGTGACGCCAAATAATGAAACGGCTACTTCAGAGTTTATTAATTTTACTGTTAAAAATAGTAAGATTTTCACAAGCCAGTTAGAATAATTTTAATTTTGTGTAATTAATAAATTCTTGTGATTGTGATAGAATAAACTTGACGAAAACCTCTACCATTTTGTATAATAAAAGCCTGTATAATAAATTAATTGTATAGATTAAATAAACGAACGACACATTTATTAAACGAAATGGTTATATTAAGCAAAAACATTTACCTTCGGCCATTATCGTCGAAGGTTTTAAATTAGGAGGCTTTTTAATTGGAACAAAAGATTTTGGAACTTCGACAGAGGGCTGCAGACGCGATTAAAACAGCAGCGAATAATCTAAAAGATTTGGATAATATACGTGTAAAGTTTTTGGGTAAAAAAGGTGAGATTACCTCATTGCTGCGCGGAATGAGCCAACTGAGTGCTGAAGACCGCCCGCGTATCGGCAAAATTGTCAATGAGGCACGCGCTCAAATTGAAATGCTCATTGCTGAAAAAAATGAATCGCTTAAAGCTAAAGAGTTATCAGATAAGCTGGCAAGTGAAAAGATTGATGTAACACTGCCAGGCCGTCAGATTCATTCTGGCCATCTGCATCCTTTGACGTTGACATTAAATCGTGTCAAAGAAATTTTCTTACAAATGGGCTATACAATTGAAGAAGGTCCAGAAGTCGAAACGGATTACTATAACTTTGAAGCGTTAAATCTGCCAAAAGATCACCCAGCACGCGATATGCAGGATTCATTCTATATTACAGATGATATACTCCTCAGAACACAGACTTCGCCAGTGCAGGCGCGTACAATGGAACGGCACGAGCCGAACACACCAATTAGAATGATTGCACCTGGCAGAGTTTATCGGCGTGATGATTATGATGCATCACATTCACCGATGTTTACTCAGGTTGAAGGTCTCGTCATAGACAAAGGCATTAGATTTTCCGACTTAAAAGGTACACTTGAGTGGCTGCTGAAACAATTGTTTGGTGAAAAAGCACGGGCTAGACTGCGTCCAAGTTTTTTCCCATTTACTGAGCCGAGTACTGAGGTTGACGTGAGCTGCGTTATGTGTCACGGTCAAGGCTGCAAAGTCTGTAAAGGTACTGGCTGGCTTGAAATTTTAGGCGCAGGTATGGTTCACCCTGATGTTTTGACAATGAGCGGTTATGATCCTAAAGTCGTCAGTGGATTCGCCTTCGGTCTTGGAATTGAGCGCATTGCGATGCTGTCGTACGGCATTGATGATCTGCGTCTCTTCTATGATAATGATATTAGATTTTTGCAGCAGTTTTAATAAATTTTT
>JAFUTM010000380.1 GCA_017484235.1 Selenomonadaceae bacterium | reverse complement strand
GTCAATGGCTGGTGTCATATCAATGGTTGCGCAGATGGCTCAATGGGCAGCGATTTTCGGCGGCAGATCAGATGACGAAGACAATGGCGGTGGAATACTCGGAACGTTGTTTACCATAATCGTTGCACCGTTTGCAGCAATGTTGATTCAAATGGCTATATCTCGTTCACGTGAATATGATGCTGATAAGACGGGCGGTGAGTTTTGCGGCAATCCAATGTATCTTGCTTCTGCTCTTGAAAAGATTGAGTACTACGCTCAACATTCTGCACCATTACACGATGCCAGTCCATCGACAGCTCATATGTTTATAATCAATCCACTGGAAAATGCTAAGGTCGCACTAAAAAGTTTATTCTCCACGCACCCTGCTACAACGGACAGAATCGCCCGCCTTCGTGAACAGGCTGCCGTTCTTCCAGCGCATACCTGATAAATAATAAAAATTAATTCGACCTTATATAAATGAGTGTTTATGTAAGCTTTAACATTTGTTATAATTTTCAAAATATCGGCAGGAAATGAATATTATTTATCGAATATAAACATAAAATTATGTAAGTTTTTTACAATAGGAGGATTTGAAAATGGAAATGGAAAAAGATGCATTGAAAAGCGATTCAGCACTCGGCACAATTCGTATTGCAGATGAAGTGGTAAGCATTATCGCTGGTCTTGCGGCAACTGAAATTGAAGGCATTGCCGGAATGAGCGGCGGTCTTGTCGGCGGCATTGCAGAAATGCTTGGTCGTAAGAATTTTAGTAAGGGCGTCAAAGTCGAAGTTGGCGAACGTGAAGCGGCAATTGATCTTTACATCATCGTAAAATATGGCGTTCGTATTCCAGATGTCGCTCTTGCTGCTCAGGAGAATATCAAACGCGCAATCGAGACAATGACAGGTCTTTCCGTTGTTGAAGTCAATGTCCACGTTCAAGGTGTCAGCTTCCCTGAAGAAGAAGAAAAATTGGACGAGGTCCGCGTACATTAATTAGTGTGACATAGCTATTTGTTAGCTAAAGTATCTCTATTACTAAATTAGGGTGGCGTTATGGGTATTGTCAGTCGTTTGTTTCTGTTTATTTATGTCATCGTTGTTATAGTTGCAATTGTCGTTATCAGTGGAGTATGTCTCCATATTATTCCAACTAATGTTTGGCAGGAAAAATTAAAATTTATAATTGTTCAAAGAGAAACATTAATTGTATTGGCGGTGATGCTCTTCTTCAGTTTAAATTTTTTAGGTTCAATATTTTCATCGAAAAAAGATGTGCGCAAAGTTGATGAGATTTTGCTAAAAGCAGGCGAACCTGGTGAAGTCAGGGTAGCTCTTGACGCGATAAAAAGTATTACTGAACGTGCAGCACTTTCTGTGAACGGTGTCAGAGAAGTTGCGGTCAAAATAAAAAATCAAAACGGTGACGTTCCGATAGCAATTAATTTGGCCATAGTTCTAAGTCAAGGTCACGCTGCACCGGTTGTCAGTGAAGCGGTTATAACTGCAGTAAATAAGATAATTTTTAATTCTTTACAAATGACTGGCGTTCCTATTGATGTAAAAGTTACAGATATTACTAATGCGATGAAAGAACGAAGGCAGCGCGTTGTTTAATGTCAGATTGGCGGTGTAAATATGTGGACTGATTTAAAAACATATGCAGCAGTTTTCTTTGAGACTCATCGCACAAGAAAAATTGGTTTTATCGTTGGTCTTATTTTGGGAATAGCAATTTTGATTTTTGGATTTTTCAATACGCTGTTTGTATTTATTTTTGGATTTATAGGTCTTTATACCGGAGCAAAATTTGACAACGGTGACGATTTAATTGATGAGACATTAAAAAAACTTGATAGAATTTTACCGGAAAGATTTCGGCGTTGGTAAAGTTAGGAGATTAAAAATTATATGAGTCGATCTCTTGCACGTGAAGTGGCATTTAAAGCTCTGTTTCAATTGGATTTTAATAATGGTGACGCTGAGGACAGAGAATTTTATGAAAATCTGGCAATAAATGCGGTATTAACCGGAGGCAAAAAATTAAGTTCTTCGCTTTGCTTATACGTGGAGCAAACGGTCAAAGGTACAAGAAACAAACTTGACGAAATTGATGAATTGATTTCCGAACATCTAAAGAAAGGCTGGACACTCCGAAGGCTGGCAACAGTGGATAGGAACATTCTGCGGCTTGCGGTATATGAGATAAAATTTTCTGAACAGATGGTTCCAAAAGGTATTATCATAAATGAGGCAGTGGAAATAGCTAAAAAATACGGAACGGACAATTCTTCTCGATTTATCAACGGAATTCTTACCGTAATCGCCAAATAAATTTATATCTGCCGGACGCCAAGTCCGGTTTTATTTTTATATATACATCAAAGGAGTTAGCAACAGTTAATCAAAATATTGACAAATAGATTTAAATGTCGTAAAATATCACGTGTCAGCGAGAACCAAGCTGATGTTGATACTACCGGTGGCTCGCCGGAACTTTTATTTGGCCAAGCTGCTGTTGTTTCCTTTTACCGTATTGGCTAAGGAAAGCTGAGAGGCTTCGACCAAATAAAAGAACGACTGTGGAGTGTTATATAAACGTCGGTAGCTACGGCAAAGACGGACACAACGAAGCAGTAAGATAGAACCGCGAGGTCTATCCAAAACATCTTGACATAGATATGGAGATTATTTGTCTATATGTGACTATGTTTTAAGGAGCAGATGTAACAATGTTAAATGAGCTGTGGCAACAACGAATTAAACTGATTGAAGAAGAATTATTATTGGAACTTAACCGAGTGCCGGTGATAAATTCAACTTTAATCGAAGCAATGAAATATAGTTTAATGAGCGGTGGTAAACGACTTCGCCCAATACTTTTAATGGCTGCAGCAGATGCAGTCAACGGCACAGGCAGCAAATTTGTGACTACTGCCAGTGCTATAGAAATGATTCATGCATATTCATTAATTCACGATGATTTGCCAGTGATGGACAACGACGATTACAGACGCGGCAAATTGACCAATCATAAAGTTTTTGGCGAAGCAATGGCTATACTTGCTGGAGATGCACTTTTAACGCTGGCATTTGAAGTTATGTTAAACCAGCGCGGTGTAAGTCACGCAGCTATATTATTTGTAATAAGCGAGATGAGCAAGGCGGCTGGTGCGGCTGGTATGGTTGGCGGTCAAGCGATTGATCTGCTTTCTGTAGGTAAAAAAATTGACCTTGAAACTCTCAGAACTATGCATATTGGAAAGACCGGTGGTTTATTTAAGGCTGCAATTCGCTCTGGTGCGATTCTTGCCGGTGCAGATAATGAGCAATTGACAGCACTCACTAAATATGCTGAATCTTTTGGACTGGCATTTCAGATAACTGACGATATATTAGACGTAATTGGTGATGAAAAAACAATCGGTAAGCCCATCGGCAGTGACGAACGCAATAATAAATCAACTTATGTGACGTTGACCTCACTTGATGAAGCTAAAAAACTTGCAGCTGAGGCGGTTAATGATGGATTAGATGCGTTGAAAATTTTTGGTAATGAAGCAGACTTCTTGAGAGACTTATTAAATTATATTTTATCAAGACGTAAATGATGTTATCCTTATACAACCATTAGTGGTTAAGTTAAATTTTTTTAAGTTTGAGACTTCTTTCTTTCGGAAGAAAGAAGCAAAGAAACAGTCCGCTTGTGCCGACATCACGTTCGGTCGCGTTCGGAAGGCGGTTCGCATCACGCTCACCGATTTATGGAGTTCGAGGATTGTCAATTACGCATTGTGCATTTCGCATTAAAAATTCAGCATTCCTCATTCCTAATTCCTAATTCCTAATTCCTAATTAGTATAAATATGCTTATTAGTCGTGTTTATTTTAATCCGTTTTAAGTGAGGTGTTTTATATGAAGAAATTATTTTTCACTTTGTATTTACTTGTTGGATTACTAATTAGTCAATCTGTAGCGTCGGCGACAATGGTTCGCATTGCTGACGTAGGTGCGGAGAGTCTGGTATCAAAGATTCAGAGTATAATTGCATCTAAAAGTTATAATGTACGTGTTACGGACGCTTGGCGAAGCCGAGATATGGATATTGTTAAAGACCATTTGTATGGCTGGCGCTGCAAATATGGAATTAAAAACGCCTCAAGTCCTGAGGGCGATATAGTGTTTTGGGCAAATGAACAAGGCTACGTTCAAGGCTTGAGAATTATTTACAACAAATCGGATTTAGACAATGCTAACAGTTC
>JAFUTM010000379.1 GCA_017484235.1 Selenomonadaceae bacterium | reverse complement strand
GTTCTTCTTTTGTAAGTGGTGGCATATTTCTAGAAAGTATTAAACTGCCCATAATAATCTCTCTCCTCTTTTTTATCAGCTTGTCGAGCCGAAATTATTCTATATTTTTCTCCTCGTTCTGTATAAATTACTGATAAAACTTCGCCGACCATTCCTATAACCTTGATTCTGTCCTCATAATCACTGTGCAATTCATCAAAATCTTCAATTCTATAATCATCAAGGAAAACTCGAGCCGCAACTGAAAATCTAATACCGTGTTTTTTTCTGTTGATTTCATCTTTTTTGTCGTCCCACTCGACTATATAATCTCCAATTTCAATTTCACCCATAAGCTCACCTCTAATGAGATTTCAACGACAGTATAAAATCTCCTGCAATCAATCAGGAATTTCAAATCTTGTGATAGTTTTGCCGCCTTTTTTGACGATTGTGGGCTTGGTAAACCTTGATAATAACAATTTTAAGAATCATGGATATTTTTTATTTAGTAAGTTTTTCAAAACATTCATTGCCTCTTCGTGATCGCCGACATTCGATAATAAACAGCGTCCATCCAATTCATTGTATCTTCAGTTATTACAATTTTATTTGCTGTAAGAATTTCCAGTATACATTTATGTTCATTTTCTTCTAAATCCATTTCATATTGAGAACCGTGTAAACATTTATTAATTTCTTTTCGCAGATTATCTTGATCCGATTTACTTACAAATTTTTTGATTGAGTCAAATAATCTATTCGAAAGGCCGCCCTGCCAATAATTTTGTACAATCGTTCAATTTCGTGTTTGAGCATATTTCCAGTTGAGACGCCATTGACACAGACAATTAAAATGCGAAGTTTAGGATTTTTCTTTTCGGCGATTTTCAAAAATGCTCCAAAATGCAAAGTAAGATAGGCAATCTCACTGTCAGTAATCGGCAGACCAATCATTCTTTCCAAATATTGTGAGACGGTTTTTGTTATATTAAATAGATTGGAATATTCACGCACAATATCCTCACGCATCGGATTGCCCAGCTGAATACCATAACGCAGACGATTTTTTCAAATTCCGTGACCAGAGTCTTTACGATTCCACAAATTGACTGTTCTGATTTATCTTCAAAAAATTTATCTGTCGAAATTGACAATCTTGATCCAAGCAAATGTGTAATTCATCAGTGGAATCTTTCATTATCGGCAGTAAAGCTGCGAGACTGAATAAGTTACCTTCCACGTAGTCCATGTGCAGTTCCGTCGTAACTTGCACAAGTTTATCATAGTAAATATATATTTGTAATTGAATATGCAAAATTTTAGACACTCAAATTTAATAAAAAAGATAAATTAAACATTGATACTCGATTAATTTAATGATATAATAAAAAATTGTAAATTAGTATAATTTTTGGTTTAATAAAATTTTTATTTATGGAGGTGTCAGGCGCAATTATTGCGCTAAAATTAATGAAGTTAAAATTTTTAATGGTGTGTAGCTTGGCTTTAACTATGTTTTTGACGGGCTGTGGAGATAAAAATAATGACTCTGAAAATGCAGAGGCAACTCAACCAGCCGTCGAGGAAGCAGAGCCGGATCCTCTTGCAAGTCTCAACATACCAGAAAATGATGTTATAGCTGATGATACTTATTCCAATCTGCAGCTTACTGATGTAAAAAAACCAGTCTACGATCGTTATACACTTTGGGAACGTCAGGCTAAAAATTTGCCGATGCAGCTGCCAGAAATTACACCATATACTGAAGGCAAAGTGGCTTATCTGACTTTTGATGATGGCCCTGATGCTAAGAATACGCCGGCAATTTTGGATATTTTGAAAAATTACGGCGTACCAGGTACATTTTACGTAGTCGGTCAAATGGTTGAAGCTAATCCAGATGTTTTAAAACGTATATTTGATGAAGGCCACGCCATTGGCAATCATAGTTACAATCACGAGTATAATCAGCTATATCCGTCAACTGAAAACTTTTTAAAACAACTCACAAAGACTGATGATATTATAAAAAGCGTTATTGGTGTGAGACCGCTCATACTCAGAACACCTGGCGGACAATGGGGAATGTGGACTGATGATTATCCACCACTTATGAAGGCTTGCGGTTATGTTGAGCACGACTGGAACTGCAGTGTTGAGGACGCTACTTATAAACGCCCAAGCGCTCAGCAAATGATTAAATATATTGACCAACAAACCAACGAAGAACTCAACGGCAATGCGGCAATTATACTTATGCATTCAAATGGCGGAAAAGAAAATACAGTTAGTGCCTTGCCAGGTATAATTGAATTACTTCAAAACAAAGGATACACTTTTGGTGTCATAACGCCAATGACACCTCAGCCGTATTGATAATGACAACCGCAGTCAACGATGTTAGTAAATTAAAGTTGTGAATTGTGAACGAAATTATGGGTGTTTAAATTGGATAAAGGAACGAAAATTTTAATAGCGGTCAATACCTCATTGATATTATTAATTGTTGGATTGTATTTTGTTTTATTTCCAGAACCAAAATCTGAATCTAAAACCGCACAGGTTGAAACTCCTCCAACTGAAGTAGCAACAGAAGTTAAACCGCCAGAAATACCAGACGTTGCACCAGACCGAGATGAAATGCAAAATATGATAAAGTATATACTTGGCAACGACTTACAAAAATTTGCAGTTTATGTATTTCGACCAAAGATAGAAAAGCAGCCTTTAATATTTCAGTCTCGACCAATGCCGCCGGCAAGTATGATAAAGATGTTTGTACTTGCAAAGGGTATGCAAGATGTAAAAGATGGCAAGATGTCACTTGATGAATTGATAACAATAACGCCGCAAAACATTGTTGGCGGGGCAGGAATTATTGCAGGTGAAGGCGCAGGTGCAAAAGTGCCTGTCCGTAAAGCTATGGAACTCATGATAACTGAAAGTGACAACACTGCAACGAATATTTTAATTGATCGGATAGGCGGCTTGGAACCGATAAATGAATATCTAAAAGCTAATGGATATAATGACACGATCTTTACTCATAAAATGATGTTGCAGCGAGGCCAAAGTAATTATTCTTCTGTTGCCGATCTTGGGCTGCTGTTCACCAGAATTTATGATCATAATTGTGTTGATGATTATTATGATCAGATTATGATTGATTATCTTTTGAAACAGGCTGATCTGGATTGTTTCCCAGCGGCACTTCTATATTGGAATATCGCCCATAAAACTGGCGAAGTTGAAAAACTGTATGATGACGGCGGCATATTATATGGTGCTGCAGGAGACTTTATTCTTGTCATAATGGACGAGAATTATACGGATCGCGGTGGAACCATAGATAAAATGAAATCTATTGCTATTCTAATTGCTGATAAATTTATGCCGCCCAATCATTAATATTACATATGATACCTTACGCTCAGATATGCGTAACTTTGGAGGCTGATATTATTTGTGGAAGGCGTTCTCAGTATTGACGGGCGTAGGAATTTATATTGCAGTAGTAATTTTTATCTGTTTATATCTTGGCGGTTTAGTTGATGATTATCTTGCACTCAATGGCAAAGGCAGGATTATTGGAATAATTCTAGGTTTTCCAATCGCAGTTTATTCTGTTTATCGTCAGCTTAAAAATGGCGGCGTGATATAAATTTAAACTGTAATGGAAAATAATAAATTCTAAAATTATAATTTTGATTTAACCTGTTTCTAATGACAATCTAATATTTCTGTTTTATAATGCATCAAAAGTTGAAAACAACAATCGATCATATAAGTGAGGTAATTAATAATGAGTAAAAAACTTCTTATTGCACTTGGAATCAGTATGATGAGTGCTCTGCCAATGACGCAGGCATCTCCAGTAACAGCACTAGATAATATTGTCGCAAATCCAATTATTCAAAATATCGAGTATAACAGTTCAGTCAACGTTGACGTTAATGTTGATACTAACAGTAATAAAAATAATAAGAAGCCGGACGGTCAAAATCCACCGCCAGCTCCACCAGCCGATTCAAATAATAAAAACAAAAACCATTCCGGCGACAACAATAATCCGCCGCCAGCTCCACCAACTGATTCAAACAATCAACATCATTCTGTTGATAACAATAATAATAATCCGGCAAATCACAGACCAAACAATAAATAATATGGCAATTAACTAAAATTCAATAAATTGCACATCCTTAATAAAAACAACATTTACTTAATAAAGCCCTCAGATTATTTAACAATCCGAGGGCTTATTTATGTCTTGTTTAATTTAGTTATCTAATATTATTTAATCAAGTCGTTCATACGTGCGATTGGTTCAGTTAAATCCATATGACCAGATAAGGTTTCTACTGCTTGTCCATTAATTAAAAATTGAACTTCTTTTACTTCTTCAAACTCAGTAAGAGTATTGACTATTGAACCGATTAAAAATTCTTCGCCAGTAGAACCGCCGGCAAATCCGTCTTTGATATTCTTGTCAAGATTTACAAAAGCGGTGCCGTCCATAAATTTAACTTCAATCAAAGTTGCTTTCTCAGGAATAACACTTGTAAGTTTTTTTTCTGTCGGCGGAATCATAACAGCTTTAACTGCTGCCGTGTATTTATCATTTTTATCGTCAAGTTTAATTGTTCTATCGACGCCAACTAAATTCATTCCATTTTCGTCTGGATAATAAACTTTAATTTTCATCTCTGTAACCTGTCCTGATTGATTATTTTGGCCATTACTGTTGGATTGATCTGACGTAGAAATTGATTTATTGTTTTTCACATTTGAATCATTTTCGGTTGATGAGGCTGGCGGATTATTACCTTTGTTTTCCATATTCGATATATCTTGTTTATCACAGCCAGCGCAAAGCAACAGCAATGAAATCATAAAAAGAGGTAAAATCTTTTTCATTTTATTTAACATTTATAGATTCTCCTATTCCATTATTCAGTAAAATTTGCATCAGGTGCAAGACCAAGATAACGTTTAATTCCTCTGGTTATAGCCAGCGCCAATTGATATTGGTAATCTTCATCTGCCAGCAAATATTCTTCTTCTGGATTTGTGATAAATGCAAGCTCTACCAGTGATGCTGGAACGGTGGCGTGTTTTATTACATAAAAGTTTGCGGATTTTACACCACGATTAAACCTGCCGCCAAGTCTTGCCAATTCTTCATTTAAGAAAGTTGCAAGTTTTTTACCTTCATAGCTGCCGCCATAATAATAAGTTTCCATTCCGTGACTGTTTGGATTGCCGAAGGCGTTGCAATGAATGGAGACGAACAGTAAAGCATCCGATGGCGTCTTATCAACTCGTGATTGCAGTTCACGACCGTTACTGGCACTTGAACTGGCAACGTCTCTGTCAGTCGTTCTGGTCATTACAACTGGTGCACCGGATTCTTCCAGCAGACGCTGAACTTTTTTGGCAACTGCTAAAGTCACTGATTTTTCCGTGACGCCGTTTGGTCCGACTGCACCGCTATCGCTGCCGCCGTGTCCGGCATCTATAACTATGCTGCCGATTCCTGTATTGATGTTATTTCTATCTCTGTAACCGTATTCATCTTCATAATCATTGTCGTAATTGTTACTGGAATTGTAATTTTGGTTGTTTTGATTATTTTGGTTATAATCTTGAGATTTATTGGCATTTAAAGATTTGTCAACATCTATTATCAGTCGATAAGGAAGTTTTTCCTGACGATTAGCTGGTAAAACATAAGAATTACAAGCCCTTTTAGGTACAACCAATGGCATTGTCAACAAAATGCGTGTTTGATTTATCTGAAATTCTTTAATGGAATTACTTTCATTATAGCTCAAAGAAAGAGCACCACTGTTGGCTTGTTGAGTCTTTCCAGGAACAGTATTTGCAAGATCAATAATAAGCATATTTGAAATTGAATTTAACATTCTGACTTTGTAATCTGACAGATCACTTTTAAGCCCTATTTCAATTCTATAAAGATCTTTTCCATTTTCTGCAATCGAATAAGTTTTTATATATTGTATTTCATTGACATCTGAGCTGGCAGCCTGAACAGTTGAAATTGACATAAATGGAATCAACAATAAAAATGTCAAAACTGCAAAAGCCTTCGTGAGTTGCCTCACCAATATAATCACTCCTAATTTTTTATTACAAAATTTAATAATTTACACTTTCAAACGAATCAAT
>JAFUTM010000378.1 GCA_017484235.1 Selenomonadaceae bacterium | reverse complement strand
TGATAATATATCATTTAATATTGCTGGCTTCATTATTAATGGTCAGCAGCTCCTGATTCTCGGCGTCACATTGATATTAATGGCAATTTTGACTTACATAGTTCAAAAAACTAAGCTTGGAAAAGCAATGCGGGCGGCTTCGTTTGATACGGAAACAGCACAGCTTATGGGCGTAGATGCTGACAGAATAATATCGCTGACTTTTTGTATTGGCTCGGCATTGGCAGCCGCAGCAGGTGTATTAGTTGGTGTTTATTATAATACAATTGATCCTCTTATGGGTATAATGCCTGGCCTTAAAGCCTTCGTTGCAGCAGTTTTAGGTGGAATCGGAATATTACCAGGCGCAGTTGTTGGCGGTATTATATTAGGTGTGATTGAAGCACTTGTAGCAGGTTTCTTATCGTCAACCTTTAGAGATGCAGCTGCATTTGCAATACTCATTCTGGTATTATTAATTAAGCCGTCTGGTTTATTTGGTAAAAACACTAATGAGAAGGTGTAATATGATGTTTATAAAATTATTGACATTTGTATTTACGATAACTCTTATATGGATAGCAAACGCATCTGTAGCCAGCGCCTCAATAGAAATTGCTGACGAGCGGGCAACACCAGAATATTGGATTGAGCGCAATCCGTCAGGCGATAATATATTGTTAAATTCTGCACAAATAGAACAACTCAATGCTCAAATGCGAGATAAGGATAGATATGCAGCAGATTTGGCAAATTATCCAGAAGTACTTTCGGCTGACAGAGTTAAAGCTCTAATTAAGATAGCAGAAGGTAAATATTTATCAAACCTTTATTTAGTAACCGGAGATGTACAAGTTCGTTACGCCGTCACAGTTGAACGTGGTGATATTAGACTTTTGCCAAAAGGATTAAGTGGCGATAAATATGACAGCTTGCAGGGTACGGCAATTGATCCGGCTGAAGCAGTTGCTGTACTCATTGAAAGCGCCGATGGCAGATATGTTTTTGTGCAGTCGAGGAATTATGTCGGATGGCTCGATAAATCCAAAATCGCTTTTACAGATCGTGAGACCTGGCTTACTTATGTTAATCCAGAGGATTTCCTCGTCGTAATAAATAATAAAAAGACTATAGATGTAAATGGAAAAAATATTTTGTTTCAAATGGGCAGTGTGATTCCAATAGTTGATGCAAGTGCTAATGACGATGTTTGGATAATGCGTTTGCCAACTTCGGTTAATGGTCAGCTTGAGGAAGTCAATGTTCCAATTGCAATGTATGATGAATCCATTAATAAAGGCTGGCTGGCGTGCACGGAGAATACTTTTATTCGTCAGGCGTTTAAATTTTTAGGTGATGTATACGGCTGGGGCGGCATTGATGACAGTGTTGACTGTTCTGCCTTTGTTAGCGATGTCTACCGTAGTATGGGCATTGAAATTCCACGTGACGCCAATCGTCAGGAAGCTTGCGCACCAATTTGGGCAGTCTTTAATAATGTATCTACCGCTGAAAGATTTGATATCGTTGGACGTGCGCCATCAGGTTCACTTCTGTTTAAGCCTGGTCACGTAATGATGAGATTAGGCAACGACGATAATGGCAGTCCGCTTGTCATTCACTCAGCGAGTAGTTATTTTAGCGGCGGCAGAAAAATTTATATCCGCAAAGTGATAGTATCCGATTTACATTATAAAAATGGTAGCGGCGTTGAAACAATCAACGGCTTAACAGGTATTGCCTTTGTTGGAAATTGATTGTAATATAATAAACGAGACTTAAAGAATCGCGATAACGCAGTTCAGTATACCTATTCTTTAGGTATACTTTTTTATTGCTATTAATTATGTTTATTTTTAATCAAACTTTAATATAAATCTAATATAAAGTGCTTGACAAAGCAAAATGGGGGGGGGGGGGGTATAATATAATGGAAATGATTTTTCCGATGTGGTAATAGTGGTTTTTTAGGAAGAAGGCGATGTATATGGCTACAACGATTAAAGTTCTTAATGGTGTCAAATGGTTAGTCAAAGATGGGGTTTACATTCAAAATTTGGG
>JAFUTM010000377.1 GCA_017484235.1 Selenomonadaceae bacterium | reverse complement strand
ATAAATATTGTCGAATGTAAAGCTGATATTTTTATTGGAACATTCGATTTGTACATTTTCTGCCGTGCCGAGCATTTTGCTTAACTCGGTGAGCGTCTTGGAAGGAATAATTATCGTTATATTGTCCAGACTTTCCGCAATATTTTCTTTCATAATCGCAATCCTATGTGTGTTGGTTGCAACCATTGACACAGAATTGCCGGCTATTTCTAAACAGCAGCCCGTAAAAATTGGGCGCACTTCTTCCGTTGCACAGGCGTATGCTGTTTTTCTGATAAGGTTTTTAAACATTCGTGCATTTATATTAAATTTGGAAAATGATTCCGGTGCTTTTACTTTTGAAAAGTCTTCAGCGGACATACTCAAAAGTTTAAAATTAGCGGTATCAGATTTAATGTGCACAATGTGCTGACTTTCATCGTGTGAAAAACTGACTACCTCACCGGAAAGTTTTTGAACTATTTCCTGTAAATATTTGCCAACAACTACAATCTCACCAGGCACCTCAGTATTAACCGGAATCCTGGTAATAATACCAATCTCAAAATCATTGCCCTGCAGTTCCAAAGTACTGCCTTCTGCTTTCATGTAAACGCCGGACAGTATTGGCATTTGTGGTTTAGATGACACTGCTTTTAAAACAATTTGCAATGCCTCAGCAAGATCTTTCTTTGAACAGGTGAAATTCATTAGAATCCTCCTCATAAATCAATAAAATTCGTTTAAATTGTATTATAATACAAAAAAATACTTGCGTCAAATACACCGGCGTTAAATTTTAAAATAAATGCATATATGCTTGTCTTTTGTTTTCATTTTGCGTATAATAATGAAAAACTATCAATTTAATAGATAAAAATTTTTAAGATTTCACACAGATTCTTATGATAATTATACGTTCCCCATATCTGAAAATAATCTGGATAGGGGGGGGGGTATTTTATTTGTGTACAGATTGGAGCAGTATAATGAACATTACACCAAAAGATCGACGATTGAAATTTTTGTTTGTACTAGGCATTGTTATTATAGTTTCTATTATATGTGTATTGATGTTTGGATTTGATACTAACGTTGATAAGCAGCAAGCCACGATTGGTTTTGTTATTATCGGTGACGAAACGGACACTCACTTTAATGAACTGCAATATATAAATATAAAATCTGCTTGCGAAGATGCTAATGTAAGATATCTCATTGAAAGAAATGTAAAAAAAGATGCAGTTGACTGCAAGGAGGCAGTTAAACGGCTAGTTAAAAATGGTGCTGGTATGATTTTTATATCCAGTTACTCTTATGCAGCACCGCTCAAAAATATTTCTAGAGAATATCCTCATATTGCATTTGCAACTAACTCAACCGATTATCAATCTAAAAATATGAGTTCATACTTTGTACGTATGTATCAAGGGCGTTTTTTAGCTGGTGCAATAGCTGGCCTGCGTACAAAAACTAATGTGATTGGATACGTTGCGGCAATTTCAAATTCCGAAGTAAATCTGGATATAAATGCATTTGCATTAGGCGTTCAGCAAACTAATCCTAAAGCAAAAGTTTTAGTAATGTGGACGGGCTCCTGGCATAATCCTACAAAAGAAGCGGCAAACACGGAACGACTGATTAAAGATTTTAAAGCTGATGTAATAACATATCATCAAGACGATAAAACCGTTGCCGATACGGCTGAAAAGCTCAATGTAGATTTTATTGGTTACAATGACGATTTCAACACCGATGACTATTCGGATCATCTTCTGACTTCAATAGTTTGTCGCTGGGACATTTATTATCGTAACGTCATTCAAGATTATCTTAAAAATGAAATAAATGCTATGGATAATAATTGGCTTGATATAAATACTGGCACGGTTCTTTTGACAAACTATTCAGACGCCATTACATCGGATATGCACATTAAAATTGAAGCATTGCGTCAACAGATCACAAACGGGCGTAATATTTTTTCCGGTTTAATTTACGATAATGAAGGCAGTCGACGCTGTGTTGAAGATGAAACTATCAGCGATGACGCTTTGCTGAAAAAAACTAATTGGCTGGTGAAAGGAGTCGAAGTCATTGAATGATTTGGAAACAATGCTGAATCGACACGGAATATCAATAAAGATAGTCATTCGATTTATATTTTTAGTAATCTTTCTTTTAACAGTTGGAATGTTAATGCGGTATAAAGTGACAATACTGCTGAATAATGCACTTGAGCAGCATCTGACAAGACAAACCGCCAACTTATCAATGATGGCAGAAGAACGATTTAATCGCGAGCTTGGACGGCTGGAATATTTAACTCAATATATTGAAAATCATCCACAAAGTTTTAATGAAATCATTGAACGAATGAACTCTGCTAAAGACGATCTTGCAAAACGTGGAATCTCTGTTGGAATAATTAACTTAAATGATAAAGCCATTCAAGGCGATCCGGTCAGTCATTGGGATTTTAGACGTTTGACACTGGCTTTTCGCGGCAGTAAAGTTATTGATTACTGTAAAGGCAAGGGTTTGCTGTTTGCATATCCAATTCTCAGTTCGACCAATCCTGACAACATTAAATACGTAGCGTATCGCCTTTATGAAGAACGCACATTAATTGATTTATTCGGGCTTGAAGAATATGATTCTGATAGTCGTATTTTAATTCAGAACACTAGCGGTCAAATTGTTGTACCTTATCGAGATTATGGAGAAGACGATAAGGCTTTTTTTAATGATCCGATCGTCGCCAAAGATTTAGATCGTCTACGTGATAGATTAGTACACAGTAAGGCAGCGGCAGTTTATTCTGAAAGTTCTAAAGGAAAATTCTTTTTATTTGGTGCGGATCTTCCTCAGACTGACTGCGTAATGATAGGCTTTGTGCCTTGGAAAGCTGTTGCTGGCAGCATATCAAAGACGAATATGCTGGTAATTTTAGTGACCGTTTTATTTTTAATGTTATTTTTGGTTTTCAGTATTTATTCGTTTATGATAAATGAAAAAGCCAAACAAACGGATAAATTCCGCCTTGCAAAAGAAGAAGCCGACAACGCCAATCGGGCAAAGAGTGCGTTCTTGGCGAACATGAGCCACGAAATCCGCACGCCGATTAACGCGGTCATTGGTATGAATGAGATGATTATTCGTGAAAGCCGCGACGCAACTATAACTAAATACGCAAATAACGTAGCGACTGCCAGCGAGACACTATTATCACTTATCAATGATATATTGGATTTTTCAAAAATTGAATCGGGCAAAATGGAACTTGTGGAGGAAAAATATCAACTTGATGAAGTTATAAAAAATCTGATAAATATGATAAAGCCGCGTGCTGAGAAGAAAAATCTTTTATTTGAAGTTAAAGTCGATGAGACGATACCGAATGAATTATTTGGCGATTCAGTACGTATTCGTCAAGTTGTCGTAAACTTTTTGACAAATGCTGTTAAATACACACAGGTCGGTGGTGTCACCTT
>JAFUTM010000376.1 GCA_017484235.1 Selenomonadaceae bacterium | reverse complement strand
GCTATTATTTGAATAATGAGGATGTATTACATTTTCGGAGTTGGATATGTGAAGAGAATGGAATAGTAGGGCGGTCAGTCCGTGAGATATTAGCAAGGTCATTGTTGGGAGCAAAATCAAGCAGCAAGTTTTTGAATGAGCTGTACAATCACGGATTAATAGCAAATTTAGCAATACACTATACGGGAGACCAAAACGATAAAGCACAAGAGGCGTTATTGAAACGAGTGGAAAGGCAAGCGCGACAGGACGATAGACGAATGATAACATTGCCTCAGGGATTTGATATACAACCACTTGATTTGAAGTTGAGTGATGCACAATTTTTAGAGCTAAAGAAATTTACGGCGTTGCAGATATCAGCAGCGTTCGGAGTAAAGCCTAATTTCTTAAATGATTTTGAAAAGTCGAGTTATGCCAACAGTGTAATCCAAAATTTAACATATTACGTAGATACGTTGTTGCCGATAATAACGCAGTATGAGCAAGAGCTAAACCGCAAATTATTAACGCAATATGAATTAGAAAATGGAATACATTATAAGTTTAATATAGGTGTTTTGTTAAGGAATGATCCGGCGCAACAGGCTGAGATAATACAGAAGCTAATACAATCAGGTGTATACTCAATTAATGAGGCGCGAAATTTGTTAGATAGAGAACCTTGTGATAACGGGGAAGTACATTTAGTGAATGGTAGCTATTTAAGTATTGAAGATTTAGGAATGGCATATAGAAAAAATCAGACGGGAAGTGATGAATAGATGGAATGGCCGCAAATATTACTTGTTATAATTTTTACTGTAAAAATAGTAGGAGGCTTATTTCTTAATCGAAACGCGCCGTAATACCCCTAGTTTTAACTATGGGGATATAAGGCGCAAAAAACTTGACAAAACCGAAAAATATGTCTAAAATAAATTCAGTTGAGCAGGGGTAAAATCCGCCGACTTTAAAAATAATATGGTTGGGGCAACGACCATTGGAGTAGGCACTGTAAGACCTTGTTTTCGAGGCTGGTGCTGTTGATACCAGAATCCGCCGGCTTTAGCCGTGGGGAGTTTGTCAAATTAATTCTTATGGTGGAAATGCATTTGCTGGAGTGGCACTTGCAAATATGATAAGGCGACGAAAAAATAAAACAATCTGCGTAGTTGACGGCATTTGTGCCAGCATAGCGACGCAGATATTTTTTATGGGTGATGAATGTAAGATACCGTCAAATTGTTATCTGATGATTCATAAGCCTTATTGTGATTTATCGGGAAATGCAGATGATTTGCGCAAAGCTGCAGATACACTTGATACACTTCAACGTGGATTAGAGAAGACATATCAGAATAAGGCGAAAGAAGGCATAACGACTGAAATAATCACTGATTTAGTCAATAAAGAGAGTTGGCTCACGGGAGCTGAATGTGCAGATTATTTTAATGTAGAAATTTTAGAACCAGTGAAGATATTGAATTGCGCCGGAAGTTTAGAAAAACTAAAGGCATTAAAATATAAAAATATACCAAAAGGAATACAATTTGATAATGGAGGTGGAGGAGAAAATGAAATACAAGACATAGAAAGAAGACGACAAAAAATAAGAATCGCAATAGCGCGATCGAAAGGAGCATTAATTTAAATGGAAAGCATAATAATCGAAGGAGTAAGAAAATTTTTAGAACAGCAAGGTTATCAATTGAAGATTATATCAATCAGGAATGATAAAGGCGAATTTAGCTATATCAATCATGAAAATAAGAAAAATAAAAATGAGGTGCAAAAATGAAAAAAACAGTGGAATTAAAAAAAGATATCAAACGTGTACTTAACGAAGTAGAAACGGAGCAGCAAGCAGAGAATTTTGAAACAGCGGAAAAGCTGGCGAAAGAACTCACGGCATTGATAGCGCAATATGAGGCGGCAAAAGTGGTGGAAGAAGAAGAGAAGCCGCAAGATGCGCTTGTTTCAATAAATCAGATGAATGATAAACAAGTAGCTAAGTTAAGAAATAGAGCATTTAACAATTTGGTATTGGGTAGAGAATTAACCGAAGAAGAACGAGCGGCATATTATAATGACGGAACTGATGCAACCGTAACGTCTACAACAACAGGACAAATAGGGGCAACTCCGAGCAAGGGCGGCTATCTTGTACCAACGGAACAGATGGACGGATTGCGCGAATATCGGAAGGCGTATACACCGTTAAAAGAATATTGCCACGTGATACAAGCGCAAAGTCGACTGGGTAATATGCCAACATTAGGTGATGAAGCCGGCTTGTTGGTAAGCTTCGATGAAATGAATAAGATCAATGAAAGTGATTTTGAATTTGGTCAAGTATCATATCAAGTTAAGTCATATGGCGATATAATACCAGTGTCAAATGAGTTGATAGAAGATGCGAATGTAAGCATATTAGATATAGTTGGACAACGATTAATGAGAAAAACAGTCAACACAGAAAACGCCAAAATACTTGAATTGCTTGCAGGATTGACGGGTACGGCGGCAAGCGGCTATAAAGATTTAATGAAAGCATTAAACGTAACACTTGATCCGGTGTATTATGCAGATGCGAAAATCTTTACGAATCAAGACGGATTTCAAGCAATGTCTGAATGGACGGACGGGCAAAACAGACCATTGTTGGTGCCGGACGTAGCAGTGGCAGATACATACAGATTTAGAGGGAAGCCGATAATAGTATTGCCGAATAGTCAACTAAAAACAGTGAACAAGAAAGCACCGCTTTATGTGGGGAATTTAGCAGATTATTGTATGTTCTTCGATCGTAAAGGTGTAGAAATAGCGGTATCTACTGAATATAAATTTGGTTTAAATGCGACATCATTGCGCTGTATAGTACGATTTGGGGTAACAAAAGATGATGAATCAGCAATGACGAAATTAGAATTAACGGTAGCGTAAAATGGCAATCACATTAGAACAATGTAAAAAATATCTGCGAATAGATACAGATTATGAAGATGATCTGCTGGAAGAATTTATTGAGGCTTCTGAGTTGTATTTAATAGGAGCGATAAGCAACTATAAAGAGCTTTATGGACAAAATGAAGATTTTAGCAAAATAGCAGATAAATTGAGATTAGTTTTAACAGCGGAAATGTTCTTTAATAGAGATGGGCGCAATGACAGCCGAACAGATTATAGCTATATAACGCGGTCAATGATGAATCAGTTGATGTATTATTCGGCGGAAGAGGTGATAAACCTTGAGGACGGTGGGGAGCCAACTGCAGCAGACGACGATAGATGATATAAGCGAACGGATAAAAATAATTTATTATGAAAAGAAGCGAAATAAACGCGGTGACATAGTAAAAGGCGATGAAAAAATCAGATGTGAAGTATACGCAAAAATCTATCCATATATGTCTAAAAGCACAGACGGGCGGGAACTGGAATTAACGAATGAGATAAATTATCGAGTGACAATAAGGTATAGAGAAGATATAAAACCAGATGATGAAATAATCTGGGGGAATAAGCGGCTAAAGATAAAAAGTCCAGCATATGATATAGAGAACCGACATATTTATACTGCAGTAGAATGTGTGGAGGTAGTGGCAGATGGCATATAGACGTGGCAGTCGAAACAGAAGCGGCAGTTTTAGTCGAGGCAATGGTTATATGTCGACGCCACAAACGGCAAGGCAATTAAGAGAATTGGGTGATGACGTATTAGAAGCGGCGAAAGCAGCACTAAAAGAAGGCGTTGACGAAATAGTTGCAGATATAAAAACGCGTGCGCCACGTCGAACAGGGAAGTTAGAAGAATCGGTAAAAGCAAAAGCAAATGGTGATGGTACTTCATATAAGATAACGATAGATGCGAAAAACAAACGCAATATATCATATGCGCAATTTGTTGAATTTGATCCGCGCATAGGTGGTAGTCCGACAGGGCGGTTTATCTATCCAACGTTTGAAAGACATAAAGTAGAAGTATATAGAAAGATACAAGAGGCGATAAGGGATGCAATGAATAATGGAGATTAAAAATGGAGACAGCGCGAATAGAAGAGCTGATATATCAGACGCTGATAGCGGAGCCGGAGCTGATAAATAAATTAGGCGGCGGCGAAGAATCAGTATATCACATACAGGCACCGGCAGTGGTGAAATATCCGAGTATCGTATACAATGTATTGAGTAGTGTACCAAATTTGCACGCGGACAATGAGGTTGTAGAATACAGTGCAAAAGTGAGAATACACATAATAACGGAAGATGGCGAATATGCAGAAGTCTCAGAAGAAGTGGAAAAAGTAATGAGGAGACTTCGAGGGGCCAGATATGACCGTAACACGTATACAGACAAAAAAGAAGAAACGCTAATATTGGATTATCGAGTGTGTGTAAATGCAAAAGAATTGCCAACGATAGAAGAAATAAGCGGAGACAGCGGTGACTGTAAATGTGAGTGTAAAGTAAAGAAGATAGTGACAGAAGAAGAAATTGATAAATTTTTTGAAGAAATGGAGAGTGAATATAAATGAAAAATATAACATTTATGATACAGAGATTTAATGATGGTGAAACATATGGAACAAACACTACATATGGAACGAATACAAGCTATAGTACAAATACAACGTATAATACAAACTCAACATATAATACAGCAACACCGATACCAGTAGTGATAATGGACGACGAAGAAGAATACGTAACAAAGCCGAGGCAAGAGTATTTTGGTCGTAAGTTGCTTGAATTTATAGACAAGTACTACTTCAAAAAGACGAAATTGAAAGTAGTGACAGAAGCAGAAATAGATGAGTTCTTTGAGGAGCTGGAAGCGGAAGAAGCGGCGAAAGAAGAAACAGACGATGAGAATAATAGCAATGAAGAAGAAAACGGCGGCGAATAAGCCGTTTTTTAATGAAGTAAAAAAGAGGTGTGAAAGATGTCATTAGTAGGATTAAATAAACTGCATTATGCGAAGCTGACAAAAGATGATTCAACAGGTGTAACATATAGTACAGTAACACGGATAGTTGGAGCAATCGAAGCAGATATAGAATATCAGACAAATGCGACGACATTGTATGCAGACGATAAAGCATTTGCAGTAGCAACGGCGTCTGGCGATATAAAATTAAGTTTGAATGTGGAAGATTTACCGTTAGATATTAGAGCTGACTTGTTAGGGCACACAGTTAAAAATGGAGTAATGGAAATTAAAGGTGGAGATGAACCTCCATACGTAGCAGTATTATATGAATCACAAAAACGAGACGGCAGCATACGATATATGAAATTGCTAAAAGGTAAATTTCAAGAACCGAATGACAGCGCAAAAACGAAAACGGATACACCGGAGTTTACAACACCGACAATAGAGGGTACATTTGTAAATCGGGAATATGACGGTATAAGCGTCAAAA
The DNA here is from genome assembly GCA_017484235.1 of Selenomonadaceae bacterium. Classification (GTDB taxonomy): domain Bacteria; phylum Bacillota; class Negativicutes; order Selenomonadales; family Selenomonadaceae; genus Quinella. Next base: position 917 of record JAFUTM010000376.1, on the reverse strand, counting down.
TGGCTGATTCAGGTTCAACCGCATTTACGGGTGCTTCAACATGGTACAACTCGGTAGAAGAAAGTTGAGGTGAAACAGCATGAATAAACCTGTAATGGAATTAAACGGGAAAAAATATGAAATAAAAGAATTGAAAGCGCGAGTCTGGCGTGAAGTAACAGAATTTGAAACTAATAAAAAAGAGTTGTCAAACGTAGAATATGTTGACAAACACGCCGAGATATTAGCAAAGTTTTTTGATGTATCAACAGATGAAATACTGGATAATATGGATTTGGCTGACGTGACATTAAAATATTTAGAGTGTTACAGATATATGTTTGATATGTTATATGCGAAAACAAAAGAACTGGGAAACATCAAGGGCGGCGGCGTGAAATAGAGCTGTCGCCCTATGAGCGGGTAATCAGTTGTTATCTCAATTTAATGAGGGCATATAACATGAGTTTCTATGAAATAGACGAACTGCCATTATTAATTGCATTAGATGTAATGGTAGTAGGAACAAAATTAAAAGGAAACGTAAAAAGAAAAACATATATAGATGATATATTTTAGTTAATGGAGATGATGAAATGTTAGGAGAAATAACAAATGCAAAACTTTTAGGCGGCTGGACGCTCAAACTTGAAAGCGCGAATAAACTGCCGCAGGACGTAGCAAGTGCATTTGGCAAATTATTTGGTGAAAAGGTGGGTGGTTCTTACACGCCAGTTTTTTATGTTGGGACGCAGTTAGTCAACGGCTTTAACCATAAGCTGATTGCTGAACGCAATATGCTTGTCAGCGGTGGCAAGACGATTAAGGATTTTGCCGTTGTCACTATCAACATTCCCGCTGGCGATATTAGGGGCGAGCGTGCAACTAAAGTTGACGAAACGGACGCGACCGACTTTGTTCTCCGTGATGAAATTGAG
>JAFUTM010000375.1 GCA_017484235.1 Selenomonadaceae bacterium | reverse complement strand
CTCACTTTGCTATAAAGTGGATAAAATAGCAAAGGAGGTGATATCGTGCTTTTAACTCAATCCAACTTAATACGTGGACTATCCAAAAAAGAATATCTACTTTTACGTTTGATGTGCTTTTTCAGCAAGAATCTCTACAATGTAGCACTATACAATATTCGTCAACACTATTTCACCGAAAAGAAACATTTAACTTATGACTTTTATGAAACTTTACGGCAGGGAGAAAATCAAAATTAGAGTGCCTGACAGAATATTGGAGCACAAAATTAAGGAAATCCGAATCATACCGATATGCAAAGGCAGGAAGTTTAAAATCCAGTATGAGAAGCAGAAAACCTAAACTTAAATCAAGATGAAAAGCTGGCTATTGTTGTGGAATAAACGTCGTGCTGAACTTCAAAATAGACTGCCACAAGGTCAATATACCTCAAGATTGATTCAAAGACTTACCTTGAAGAGAAACAATAGGACTAATGATTGTATAAAAAAGACTGCCAGATATATTGTAAATCATTGCATAGAACACAATATAGGTACTATAGTTTGCGGTTACAATATTGACTTTAAAGGTGGTATCAATCTAGGCAAGAAGAATAATCAGAACTTCACGCAGATTAGCTTTGGAAGCCTTAGAGAACAGTTAGGCAATCTATGTGAACGCTATGGAATTAAGTATATCGAACAAGAAGAAGCATATACATCAAAGGCAAGTTTTCTGGATTTAGATGAAATACCAGTATTCAATGCGGACAATCCGAAAAAGTATGAGTTTAGTGGTAAGAGAATAACAAGAGGTTTGTATCAATCTTCAGACGGTCGAATAGTAAATGCAGACTTAAATGGTGCAGCTAATATTTTGCGAAAAAGTAGCCAGAACTTCGATTTTGAAGAACTGGGTAGGGGGCTTTTGGCTAGTCCTTTGAGAATTAAGCTAGTTTAGTTACTCAAGAATCCCCCGTCTTTAGGCGTGGGGAGATGTCAAGGGGCGGAAGTGCCGGTGCACGAATGGCAGCTTGGCTTGGCTCTTTTGGAACAGATTACTTTGGCGAAAAGCATTTACCTCGTCCAAGTGCAGTTATAATGCAATATACAGGTTTATCTGAAGTTTATGGCAATGAACCGCCGACTTATAACTGCGTTGGCACAAATGATGGAATTGCGCCTTATCAAATAATGCAGAATCGTATTCGAAAAATCAAATCAAATGGCACAGATGCAGAGATTGAAATTTTTCAGGGCTTGCCTCACGGCTTTGGTTTAGGTGAAGGCACGGTCTCTGAAGGCTGGATTGATAATGCTGTAAAATTTTGGCAGAATCAGATGTAAACAAAATAAAACATTTACGAAGGTGATATTATGAATGAATGGAATGAAGGTTATTTTACTGATGTTACTTATACTTATGGATATTATCGTGAATTGAGTCCGGTATTTCAAAGATTTTGTCTGCTGCTTAGAGGTTTTGAGGTGCCGGAGCCTCGCGAAGATAGCACTTATTGTGAACTCGGCTATGGTCAAGGTGTATCAATTAACATTCACGCAGCTTCCAATCTTGGTCAGTATTTCGGAACAGACTTTAACCCTGCACACGCTGCTCACACAAATAAATTGCGTTATGCTTCCGGCTGCAACGCAAGCTTTTTTGATGACAGTTTTGAAGAATTTTATAATAGTTTAAATAATGAATATAGGGGGGGGGTAATTCATCTTTACAATTTGATTCAATCAGCCTTCACGGAATCTGGTCGTGGATAAGTTCCGAAAATCGTGCTCATATCGTCGAATTTGCGAAAAAATATTTAAAACCAGGAGGAATGTTTTATAATAGTTACAATTGTTTTCCTGGCTGGGCACCAAATGCTCCAATGCGTGAATTGATGATCTTACACGACAAGTATGGAGAAAGTAGTAAAAATAATACTTTTGATCGCGTAGAAAATGCATTTAATTTTGTTGAAAAGCTGATTGAACTCAATCCGAATTATGCACAGCGCGTTCCAGGTCTTAAGGAATTTATAGAATCTACAAAAAAATTAGATCATAACTATTTGGCACACGAATATTTTAATTCAATTTGGGATTGTATGTACTTTACTGACGTGGCGGAAATATTGAGTACTGCAAAGTTGGAATTTGCCTGTACTGCAACACCTTCTGATGCAATTGATGCAATGAATCTTAAAAAAGAAGCAATTGAATTCTTAACAAGCATTGAAAATCCGATTGTCAAAGAACAGGTCCGAGATTATTTTGTCAATCAGCAGTTCCGCAAGGATATTTATGTTCGCGGCGCCCGTCGTCTTTCTCAAGCTGAACGTATGATAAAAATTCTGAACACTAATTTTGTATTGTTAAATGTAGATGAGCCTCAAATGAAGTGTAATACTGCTTTAGGTGAAGTGTCCTTCACTAATCCAAATCTCGAAGCAATAATGGAATACCTTCGTTCTGACAATTACCGCCCGAAGAAATTTGCTGACCTCGTTAAAAATCACCCAGAAATAATATTTGCCAACTTGGAACAGGCAATTGTTGTGCTGATGACTATGGGGCATCTTGTACCTTGTCAAGATAAGACCATAATTGATAAAGTCAAAAAGAACTGCGATAATTTAAATAATTATCTCTGCAGTCGCTCAGAAATTTCAACGGATATTGCATTTTTAGTTAGTCCTGTGATAGGCGGCGGCTTCTCGATTGGACGTTTTGAACAGGTCTTTGTAGAATTGTATAAGCGCGGTAAACGTGACATTGACAGTCTTGCCAAAGAATCTTGGACAATCCTCGAAGCGCAAGGGCAGCGCTTGATTAAAGAAGGCAAAACACTTAATTCCGCTGAAGAAAATCTTGCCGAATTTAAATCGTTGGCTCAAATGTTTTTGGATAAGCGACTTATCATTTTGAAGGCGTTGCAAATTATTTAATGGTTGAGGTGATAATGTGGAAAAGAGGAGACTTGGACAAAGTGATTTAATAGTTGCACCTGTAGGACTTGGCTGTATGGGCTTTTCACACGCATATGGCAAGGCAACGGAAAAATCTGAGGCAATATCAGCAATCCGTGCGGCCTATGAAATGGGTTACAATTTCTTCGACACGGCGGAATGTTATACAGGAGAAAATATCGACGGCTCAATCTCCTACAATGAAGAATTAGTCGGCGAGGCGTTGAAAGATGTCCGCGATAAAATCGTCATTGCCACTAAATTCGGCGTTCAGCATAATGCAGACCGTTCACTTAAAACAGACAGCAGTCCAGATACAATTCGCAAGTCAGTTGACGGAAGTTTAAAACGATTGGGCATTGACGTAATAGACTTGTACTATCAGCATAGGATTGATACGCAAGTAGAACCGGAAATTGTTGCTGACGTGATGAACGAATTAATAAAAGCCGGAAAAATTCGTTATTGGGGCATTTCAGAAGTTGATGAAGAATATTTGCGCCGCGCTAATAAAGTTTGTCAAGTGACAGCGATTCAAAATAGATATTCAATGATGGCACGCTGGCACGAAAAATTATTTCCAGTGCTTGAAGAATTAAATATCGCATTTGTGGCATTTTCGCCAATGGCAAACGGATTGTTGACAGGTGCTTACAACAAGGAAACAAAATTCACTGAAAAAGATGATTACAGGAATATGATGCCGCAATTCACAGAATCAGGAATGCAAAAAAGTCGTGAGTTATTAGATTTACTCAATGAACTTGCTGCAGAAAAAAACGCAACGCCCGCGCAGATTTCGTTGGCGTGGATAATTTGTAAAAAACCTTACATCATTCCAATTCCAGGCAGCCGCAAAATTTCGAGATTAAAAGAAAACTTCGGTGCTGGAGATATTCAGCTTACATCGCAAGAAATTGCAGATATTGATAAAAAACTTGACGGAATGGAATTTGAAATATTTGGCGGAAGTCCAAAAAAATAAAAAACTCATATTATAAATAAAAAACTTCTGTGCAGAAATGATAATGCTTCTTGCACAGAAATTTTTATTTTACCAGTAATTAAGAATTGCGCCTTATATTACGACTTGTTTCGATAAAAGATGTTTAAATGCTGCTGCCATTGAGCATATCCAGCGCAGCTTTGCGCTCATCTTCCAAACTAGCGGATTCAGCAACACCACTACTCAAAGAGTCATAAATTGCATTGATTATATCTGCATCGAAATTTTCACTGTCTACATATGACAAGTTAGGCTGATTCAAACGAGTGCACGCATTTTTCACTGTATCGACACATTCCGCTGCACCATTTTGGAGCGCACGAGCAAAGATAACTGCTTTCATTGCGTCACTATGTTTATCAAGGTGGAAATACTCTTTAGCGAGAGCTTCGGCAGCTTTATCAAAGTACATTGTTTGAACAAATTCATCTTGTAATGATGAGAAGTTGCCTGGATCAACTGTCGCAAGATTATTCCAAGTTTCCGTGAATTTATCCGAACCGGCTTCATCTTCTGCCAGATTGCGTCCATAATTAGCAAATGCTTCGTCTGAATGATTACTCAGCCATTGAGCAAATTCGCCGGCAACATTAGACGAGAATTTATACTTTCCATAAGCTGCAGGATCTGTATTGTTAGCAGCACACTTAAGAGCTAAGGCAGACACGACACTAAGATTTATTTCTAATTTTGTATAAGGTTCCGCGTTTGGAGCGGCATTATCCGTAATATTAGTTTCGACACCGCAATAATCCATAATGCCAGCGGCAATAGCCTTAGCGAAATCGTCTTGACGCTCACTGAGCAGCTTAACATCGTCAGGATTACTGATAAATACTAATTCAACTAACACCGCCGGACATTTTGTATGTCTCAACACGCCCAGACTTCCTGCTGCAGTTTGTGTGTCATCTTTAATACCGCGATCAACAGTGCCAAGCGTGGATACAATGCGCGATTGAATAGCCTGAGCAAGTTTTTTGCCATTGGCTGAACCTTGACAGTAGAACGTTTCCGTACCAGAGACCGACGCAGAAGCCGCATTGCACTGAATGGAAATAAACAACTCTGCGCCCCAATCATTTGATGAGGTATAAACTTTTTCTACGCCGTCCAGCTGCTGGCACTCTGTTTCAAAATTAGAAGTACTTAAATGATCGGCAACTTTGCGCCCTACGTTTAAAGTGACTTCACTGCCATTGAGTTCATTACTGCTTGAAACGACATTACCAGGATTAATGAAAATCTTCATTAATATCACCTCTTGTTTTTATTGTATCGTGGTTGACTATGCTATTTTTTTATATTAATATTATTTTATAATTTAGCTGGAGGTGTCAATATATGAGTAAAAACATCACTTTAAGCAAAAATTCATTTGGTAAACTTAAAGACAACACTGAAATTGATGTGTACACGCTTAAAAATGCAAGTGGTACAGAAATTAAAATCACCCACTATGGTGCGCGTATTGTATCGTGGACGGTAACTGACAAAAATGGCAAAGCCGTTGACGTCGTTCTCGGCTATGCAGATGCGGCAGCTTTCGAGCAGGACGATAAATATATGGGTGCCATTGCCGGACGATGTGCCAACCGTATAGCCGGAGCAAAGTTTACACTCAACGGCAAAGAGTATCTGCTTGATAAAAACGATGGTGGAAAGAATCATTTGCACGGAGGTTTTAACGGTTTTGAGAAAAAAATCTGGTCAGCCGAAATCGCGGGCAATGCTTTAAAAATGACCTGCACAAGTCCAGACGGTGAGGGCGGTTATCCTGGCAATCTTACAGCAACTGTCGTTTATACTTTAACGGATAATAATGAACTTAAAATTGATTATAAGGCAGTGACCGACGCGGACACAATCTGCAACTTAACGAACCACACATATTTTAATCTTAACGGCTTCGACAGCGGCGCTATGACTAATCAAAAAATACAAATTTTTGCCGATAATTACACTTGGGCAAATGAAGAATCACTGCCGGACGGCCGCATATTGCCCGTTGAAGGTACGCCAATGGATTTGAGAAGCCTCACGCGTATTGGCGAACACATTGATGATGATTTTGATGAACTGAATTTTGGGCACGGCTATGACCACAACTGGTGCATTAATGATTATGACGGTACACTTAAAAAGGCGGCGCACGTTGTAAGTGATGAAACTGGTCTCAATCTCACTGTTTACACGACACTGCCTGGTATTCAATTTTATGCCGGAAATTTCT
>JAFUTM010000041.1 GCA_017484235.1 Selenomonadaceae bacterium | reverse complement strand
TCCAACACCGCCTTTTTGATTGGCGATTGCTATTATTTTAGCCACCAAGTAAACCTTCTTTCGTTTATCATTTATTTATACTTCAATGCGATTTTATCAAAAAATCGTTAATGTGTCAAAATATTAAAATCCAATATCAAGTGAAAAAATCGTTGTCTTTTAAAAAATCTTATGATATTCTTAAAGTACTATTAATTTTACTTTAATTCGGAGGTGTGACGCTATGGAGAATCTGATTTATAATTATCACATTGAAGAGCCGCCACGTTATGAAATTATCGAAGGAGTGAAATTATTTATGTCGCCAAGTCCTAATTTTGGTCACGGTTCAATCGTTGGAAATTTGATTACTATTTTTAACAATTATTTTTGGGAAAACGGAAGAGGCCGCGTTATTGGAGACAATATTGATGTTCATCTGCCAGATGGCAGCCTTTTTATGCCGGACCTCACTGTCATTTGCGATTTTAATATTATAAAATATAACGATACGATTTACGGCGTGCCGGACTTGGTCGTTGAAGTTTTGTCACGTTCAACTATGAATAAGGACATTGGCAAAAAGAAAGATGCTTACGAACGCAATGGAGTTAAAGAATATTGGATTATCAATCCGTGGATTAAATCAATCGAAGTATATCATAACATCGACGGCAAATTTAATCTTGATTACGTATATCAGATTTATCCGCCTGAAGAACTTAAACGCTTGACCGAAGAAGAACGCGCTGACATTAAGTATGAGATAAAAGTATCACTCTTTGATGATTTGATAGTTGATATTCATAAGGTATTTATGTTTATTGATTGAGGTGATGATGATGGTTGAACTTATAAATAATGTACTATATGGTGAACCAGATTATGAAATTATTGGAGGCGAAAAATTTTTTATGGCAGCAGCTGCACCTAATCTTACTCACGGAATAATCGTAAGTAGAATAGCTCATATATTTTGGGCATATATAGAAGCAAATGATATAAAATCACTTGTTTTCGGTGATAATGTTGATGTTTATTTTTCTAATAATGAACATTATATGCCTGATGTGAGTGTCGTGTGTAATTCTGAAATTATTGGCGACGGCAAACGACTTTACGGCGCACCGGATTTAATTGTTGAGGTGATGTCCGATTCAACGATGAAGAACGACATTGGCATTAAAAAAGATACTTATGAAAAATACGGCGTTAAAGAGTACTGGATTGTCGATCCTTGGTCTAAACGCATTGAAGTATACCACAACATTGACGGCAGATTTAAACTGGACGATGTTTATAAAACTGTTAGTGAAGATGAAAACATTGAAGTTAAGACTCAAATAAAAGTATCAATCTTCGATGATTTAATCGTTGACATTAATAGCATATTCAAATGGTATTTTAATTAAAAGATTATTGGAGGCGTAAATATTGAAAAAAGTTTATCTTGTTGGAGCAGGTGCGGGCGATGTTGGATTACTTACTTTAAAGGCAAAACGATTACTTGAATGTGCAGATGTAGTTGTTTATGACCGGCTTGCTGATGATAAAATTTTAAGCTATGTTGCAGACGAGGCTGAAAAAATTTATGTCGGCAAGTCGAGCGGTCAGCACACGATGAAGCAATCCGATATTAATCAACTGCTCGTCAATAAAGCTAACGAAAATAAAATGGTCGTGCGGCTCAAAGGTGGCGATCCATTTGTCTTTGGGCGTGGCGGCGAAGAAGCTTTAACTCTTTTTGAAAATAATATTGATTTTGAGATTGTGCCAGGTGTCACGTCGGCTATTGCAGTACCGGCTTACGCTGGCATACCTGTCACACACAGAGGTATAGCCACTTCGTTTGCCGTTATCACCGGCCACGAGATGAGTGAAGAATCTAATATCCGCTGGAATAAGTTGTCTACAGGTGTGGACACTTTAATTTTTTTAATGGGCATTGCAAATCTGCCGACTATAACTCAACGACTGATTGATAATGGAAGGGCATCCGATACACCAGCAGCGGTAATTCAATGGGGCACTAAATCAAAGCAGCGCGTTTTAATTACAACGGTTGCAAAGGCCGCTGAAGATGTTACGCGTAATAAAATAACGCCACCAGCAATTTTTATTGTCGGTGACGTGGTTACGCTCCGCGATAAATTACAATGGTTTGATAATCCAAAGATAAAGCCGCTGTTCGGCAAGACGATTGTAGTAACTCGTGCACGTGCTCAAGCTTCTAAATTGACTAATATGCTAACTGAGCTTGGTGCAAACTGTATTGAGTGTCCGATGATTAAAATTGTTCCTCCTTCAGACAACTATAAAGCTGTAGACGCAGCTATTGATGTGATTGATTCTTATGATTATATAATCTTCACAAGTGCTAACGGCGTCAGTCACTTCTTTGATAGATTAAATTATAAACAACTTGATAGTCGTTCACTTTATAAGTCAAAGATTGTGGTAATCGGTACTGCGACTTCTGCTGAACTGGCAAAACACGGAATCAGTGCAGACTTTATGCCGACTGAATTTAAAGCGGAGGCTGTTGTTGACT
>JAFUTM010000374.1 GCA_017484235.1 Selenomonadaceae bacterium | reverse complement strand
TTAAAAGCATTTTACTCACCTCCTTTGCTGTTTTCTGTATTTTATAGCAAGGTGCAGTTAAAGTCAAGTGTTTTTACAAAAAGAGCGCCTTACATTATCTTACGGCACGAAACGATAGCCGGCTTTTAAAGCAAGTTTAACCGCATCATAAGTGGCTCCATTATTTTCAATCATAAAGACGCCAAAACCGACAACCGGTATTGAATTTCCGTCATTAAGTTTAACAAATTCCATTAAAATTACCTCCAGTTTTTGATTTATATTGTAACTGCTATAGTCCACTTTAAGTCAAGAGAATTAAAATAATAAATTAATGTATTACATTTGGCGGCTCTAAACAGTAGCCATTGCGACCATTTTCTTTAACGCAATAAAGTGACTCATCAGCTTGTCTGAAAAGGGCTTCATAATCTTTATTTATGTTTGCGTTTTTTAAAGTTAAATTACCTCCGGTTCCTAGATTAGTTCCTTCAAGGTTTCTAACCGTACCTATAACTGCTGAAGAGAGCAGCACGCCTCTTATACTTTCATTATTACTAAAACTTTGTACAAGATTTAAAGTACCATCACTTACTCCGTTAATGGTAAGTCCATCACCCATATTAATTATAGGAGAATAACTCTGCTGTCCAGATAGTCCTTGTATTGTATTATTCCCTCTAATATTAAGTGTATTATTTTCGCTTTGAAATTTTATAGTTGAATAATCATCGTATCCATTACGTGCTATTGGTGAGTTCCAATTGACATTCTCAAGCCATAAATTAAAATTACCACTCGAAGGACCTTTAATATGAACATAAGGTGTAGTTGATGAATCTGATTGAGTGAATTTTACATTTTTGACGCCATCAGTAATATTTATTCTAAACTCACTTATTTCAGAGCTTGGCAAAATAGTATATACTCCATTACTAGTTATATTATAGTCTTCTGTCGTTATTGTCTTAACTACTCCAGTTGGTTCTGATAATTCTTCTGAATCAAATACCAATGGTCTTTTGTATGTGCCATCGAGAAGTTTTTTGGTGTTATAATTAGTTAAAGTGGCAATATCGTCAATAGTGTCTCGTTTCATATCAAAATCACGTTGAATAATTGCGCGGTCATCGTCAGAGTTTGAATCATTTGCTGCATTGAGTGCTAATTCTTTGAGACTTCGGAGCTCATTAATAATATCCTGAACGCCTCCATAGGCTGTCTTGAGCATAGATGAACCATTTTGAACATTCTGTCGATTCTGCCCAAGTGTTCGAATTTGTTCCCTCATTTTTTCACTAATGCTATATGCCGAAGCCTCATCACCAGCACTATTAATCTTTTGTCCGCTCGAAACTTTTTCAAGTGCTTTGCCCAGCTGAGTATTGTTGCGATTAAGCTGATTAAGTATTGTAGTTGCTGAATTATTGTGAGATATTAGCATTGCCATTATAATTCCTCCTTGGTACACCAGAATTTAACAGACAAACTTCCTTACGTCTGTATTTATATACAACGTTCATCTCACGTTGTGTCGTATGGAATACCTGCATTCACCACCTTATAAATAAATTAACACTAAAGCTATACCAGTTTAAGGTACGATCAGACTATTGATTATTTTCAAAAAATTAATTATTGCAGCAAACTCAGAACATTGCTTGCACTTTGATTAGCTTGAGCAAGCATTGACTGTGACGCTTGCAATAAAACATTATTTTTTGTGTATTCGGTCATCTCTTTAGCCATATCTGCATCACGAATTGTGGATTCGGCACTCTGCACGTTTTCAGAGGCCGTTGTCAGATTGCTGCTTGTGTACTCCAGCCGTGCTTCAATCGAACCGATATTTGTCGCCTCATCAAGCACAACATTTGCAATCTTATCAAGCAGACCGATCGACTGATTAGCATTGCCAATGGTTGATACGTTTAATTTATTTCCTTCCTGATCAATCAGACCAATAGACCGCGCACGCATATCAAACAATCCGACGTGTATTGATTGATTAGCACCTGCGCCCGTGTGGAAATTCAAACTGCCACCGGTTGTGCCAGCCGCATATCCTTTTGGCCAATTGATAACCAGACCTTTAATTGCAGTTGTGGTTGAACCAGGCAGACTCCAGTTTACTGGTCGACTTGCTTGCGGCAGGACATTGTAATTTGTTTTAACAACGCGATTGCCAGCGTCCCAGCCAGTAGCAGAACCAGTGTCATTATTATTTTGATTAATTCCGCAGGCTTCTTTCAGAAAAGCGGTTGTGTCGCCATTGTACTTAGCAAGAGCCGCATTGTACATATCTTTAAAGCCCTGCTCATTAAACGCACCGCCAGACACGTATTGCAAAGCACCGTCAAGATTATCACTTGCAATCAAACCGCGCATCATTTTCTTCATAGTATCCTGCGGACTGTTGCCGATGCTCTTTGCAAGGAAACGCATTGCAACAAAACCGCCTGCATATGCGTCGCCATCAAATGGATTGCTGGCAGCGGAGACTAAATCTCTTTCGTCGGCACCGTGTGTCATCTCTGCCGTGCCGCCTTCTTTAACCCAACTCGGTAAATTAGCCATTACACCTTCTTTAAGCATAGACTGCATTATACCGTGAGTGAATTCGTGCGAAATTACACGATCCAAATAGCCGCCACTGACATTCACAGTATTACCGTTCTCATCAGTAGTCGTAGTATCATTAACTGAACCATTTTCATCGCGTGAATTAATTGTGTTGATACAGCCAGCTGTGCCGTCGGCGATGTTAATTGTGAGTTGAAGATGACCTTTTTCATTTGGACCCATCCACGCCGTTGCAGAAGAGTGATCCGTACCGTTTGCGTCCGTACAGTCAGCTTGCGTTTCTGCAAAGACAATGTCCAATTCATTGTAACGGTTGCCAGGCTGTTCGAAGGTAACGCCGTATGTTTCTTCTATTAAACTTAATGCATCGCCAATCCACGCTGAGTTTAAGCCGCGCAGTATACTCTCTTTGCGATCCATTTCGTGAGTGTAAAGTGACGAAGAATCGCCCAAAAGCAGATGCTTGCCATTAAAAGTAACCAGCGCATTGTCATCAACTTGATCGATGAACTGGTCAACTTCTTTTTGAATTGTTTTGCGATCTTCATCAGTGTTTGAATCATTCGCGGCGTCGATGGCTTTTTCTTTAAGCGTTTTTACGATCTCCAGTGTTGAGGTGACCGCACCTTCAGCAACTCTCATCATTGCCATATCGTTTTGAGTATTTTGTTGGGCTTGGTCAAGACTGCGGAGCTGCACTCTCATGCGTTCGGAAATTGCATATGCCGAAGCGTCGTCCTGTGCAGAATTGATCTTCATACCGGAGCTGACCTTAGCCAGACTTTTTGATAATGCCGTGCTGTTTTGATTAAGTGTGTTGAGCGTATGTACTGCATTGATGTTGTTTTTTACTACCATTGACATTTGTAATTCCTCCTTGGTACACCAAAATTTAACAGACAAACTTCCTTACGTCTGCATTTATATATACAACGTTTATCTCACGTCGTGTCGTATTGAATACCTGCATTCACCACCTTATAAATAAATTAACACTAAATAAGATTAAACGCTATATCAATTTAAGGTACGATCATACTACCGATTATTTTCAATTATAAATTATTTATATTGTAACTCTTATCATTGTTAATTGCAAGTAAAAAATCGTGCTGCTTGTTAAGTGTTGAACGATGCCCGACGCTGACGATAGACATATTTGGCAGCTTTTCACGGAGCAGGTCATACATCTCTTGTTCACGCGGCTCATCTAATGCGGAGGTTGCCTCGTCTAAAAATAAGAAGTTCGGCTTTGTCAACAGAACTCGTGCAAATGCTAAACGCTGTTGTTCGCCTAAAGATAATATGCGGCTCCAGTCATCTTCAACATTAAGTTTATCCGTGAGTTCCGGTAAGTCAACGGTTTTCAATATTTCCATTAATTCATTATCAGAAAACTTTTTTTGCTCAGATGTCGTAGATTCAGTTGACGGATATAGCAACGCGCGTTTTAAAGTTCCAAGCGGTAAATACGGTCGCTGAGGCAGGAACAATATTTTAGCGCCGTCTGGCAGCGATATTGAACCGGACGCATACAACCAAATGCCGGCTAACGTTCTGAGCAGTGTTGACTTACCGCAGCCGGACGCGCCAGTCACTAATAAACGCTTTGATTGTGGCAGCTCCAGCGTCAAATTGTTTATTAAAACTTTATCGTCGGGCAACTTAACTGTCAATTTATCAAGTGATAATTTTTTGTCCGACGATTGTGTACGGCTTACACCGTCTTTTACTTCGACTGCTTCTTCCACGTGTTCAGTGAAGCCGGCAAGACGATTGACCACCGCTGCGAGACTGGCGATTGTATCTTATGAATCAACAAAATAACTCAGCGCGTCTTGCACACGACCAAAGGCTGAAATGGTCTGCATTAATCCGCCAAGCTGCATTGCTCCACTAAAATAACGCGGTGCCGCCATTATTAACGGTACGATAATTGCCAGTTGTGCATATCCATTGACATAGAAATTGAGATGTTTAGTTTTTTTCATGAGCTGCCAGTAATTTTTAATAACGCAGCCGAATTTATCAACAAAACCTTCCATTTCCGCTGACTCACCACGATAGAAGGCGATTGACTCAGCATTCTCACGCATACGCATCATACTAAAACGAAAATCAGCCTCGTATTTTTGCTGGTCGAAGTTTAAACTGATTAATTTGCGGCCGACCTTGTGAGCCAGATATGTACCGATACCAGAATAAGCAAAGGAAAACCAAAACATATAGCCATAGATTATAATTTCCGTGCCGCCTAAATTAACTGCATATTCGCCAGACAATTCCCAAAGGACGAAGCCAAACGCAACAAGCGTTGTAATCTGTTTTAAAAATCCAATTAATAATTGCAAAGTCAATGCGACAAATTGATTTATATCTTCACTGATACGCTGATCTGGGTTGTCAGTTGCGCCGTCAGTAAGTTGTAAACGATAATAGACTTGCCCATTGAGCCAGGAATTTAAATATTGATTCGTCATCCACGTTCGCCATTTAAGTTGGAGCATCTGTCTTAGATAAATTGCGTAGACAGCAATCAATATATATGTAAAAGCCAGTGCACTGAACTTTCCAACGAGTGGCCAGAATAAATCTGACTGATAGTTTTGAAGTGAATTATAAAATTCGTTATACCAGTCGTTTATTTGAACTAGAAGATAAACCATTGCAAAGTTAAGCGCAATGACCACTGCTAAAAGTCCGCAGGCTTTCCATTTTTCTTCAGATTTCCAATAACCTTTAAACAAGTGCCAGAAACCACGAAATAAATTTTGTTTCAACCATACCACCCTTTACTAATTATGAATTATAAATTAGGAATTAGGAATTTTTTCAATGTTGAATGTTAAATATTGAATTGAAGTTTGATTTTCAGTCAATATTTATATATTATACATTTACGATTAAAAAATTTCAATGTTTAACAATCTTAAATATTCTGGACAATATCGTTTAATTGTGATATATTATTGAACGGTATTTTAAATAAAGTGAGGTATTAACGTGATAAAAAAGATAAGTAAAGTCTATGGCGAAACGGCACTAATCAAATTAATCGCCATTGGTCTTGTAATCGGAATCATTTTAGCATTGGCTGTGCCGTCTGTAGTGCCGGTGATTGCAGTCTTTGGTAAATTATTTGTCAATGCTTTGAAGGGCGTTGCGCCAATCCTGGTCTTCGTTCTCGTCATTAATGCACTGTCGCAGAAGGCTGAGCCGTCAAAAGTTATGAAGCCAATCATATTTTTATATATGTTTGCAACTTTCTGCGCATCACTCGTTGCCGTTGCCGCGTCGTTCTTATTTCCAACGACGCTCAAACTGCAAATCAGCGATGCTGAGATCACACCGCCATCTGGCATCGTAGAAGTGTTACAAAATGTAATTATGAATATTGTCGATAACCCAATCCACGCACTGACGACAGCTAATTACATTGGCATCTTAGCTTGGGCTGTTATCATTGGTCTTGCGCTTAAACCGGCAGGTGACGAAACTCATAAGGTTGTGGCAGATTTAGCTAAAGCCGTGACCAAAGTCGTACAATGGGTAATTCGCTTCGCACCATTTGGTATAATGGGCTTGGTCGCTGATTCAATTGCAACAAGCGGCGTTGAAACATTGTTAGGTTACGCCAAGTTGTTAGCCGTCTTACTCGGCGCATTCTTCAGTGTAGCACTGATTATGAATCCGTTGATTGTATTCTTAAAATTACATATGAATCCTTATCCATTGGTATTGACAACACTTAAAGAAAGCGGCATTTATGCATTTTTCACACGTTCATCAGCGGCAAACATTCCGGTCAATATGAACTTGTGTAAGCGTTTAAGACTGGACCCAGAATTTTATTCAATCTCCATTCCACTCGGCGCAACTATTAATATGAGTGGAGCCGCGATAACAATTGCAGTCTTGTCACTTGCAACTGCTCATACAATGGGCATTAGTGTTGACCTGCCAACGGCTTTATTACTGTGTTTGATTTCTACAATTGGTGCTTGCGGCGCGTCCGGTGTCGCGGGCGGTTCACTGCTTTTGATTCCAGTTGCCTGTTCAAGTTTTGGCATTGACAGTGACATTGCAATGCAGGTTGTCGGTATAGGATTTATTATCGGCGTACTTCAGGACAGCTGCGAAACGGCATTAAATTCATCAAGCGACGTACTCTTCACTGCAACCGCTGCCTTTTCAATGAAGAAAGATTTAAAGCCTTCCGACTTAATTCCAGAACCAGAGGAATGAGAATTGCCAAATTTACCATTCCTCATTCCTAATTCGGCATTCCTAATTATTTTGGTGGTGGATTGTTTTGTATGACTTTTTTAAACTGATATATCATATTGAATTTTTTCTGGTGCCAATCAGTTTTGGATTTTTGTCTTATGCAATGATTAACGGCAAAAATAAAAAGCCATATGTAATGGCAGTAATTTCCAGTATCATAATGTTCATCATTTCATTTATCGGAGTGTATATTAATGATACGCCTGAGCATCGCGAATCAATGAGAACTTCATTATATCGAACACTTAATGTTGATGAATAACTAATTTAGACTAGATAACAAATTACGTAAACGGTAGAGTGGCAGACCGACAACGTTTGACCAGTCACCGTTTATTTTTTTTATATATGGTGCTGCACCGCCCTGCAATGCATATGAGCCGGATTTATCCATTGGCTCACCGGTCTTAACATAATCTGATATTTGTTCGTCGGACATCTCACCAAAATAAACTTCCGTTGTCTCCGCCGCAGTGTACGTTTGACCATTTTTGATTATTGCTAAACCAGTAGTGACCTCGTGCATATTGCCGGATAACTTGCGGAGCAATTCACAGGCATCATCAAAATCTTTAGGCTTGCCAAATATTTCATTGCCAAGCGCAACAATCGTGTCTGCAGCTATTACCGTATCATTCGGAAAATCTTTTGCTACAGAAGCGGCTTTTAATTTTGCATTCTCAAGAGCGAGTTCACTCGGAGAAGCCGCATCAGTAAATTCTTCAGTATCACTAACGTGTATTATGAAGTCTTTACAAATTTTTTTTAAAAGTTCTTCACGTCTCGGTGAGCCCGAAGCCAGAATTATC
>JAFUTM010000373.1 GCA_017484235.1 Selenomonadaceae bacterium | reverse complement strand
TGCTGCGATTGCTACCGGTAACAATCATAAATGGTCTATACGCGGCACTAATTCCCAACCCTCATTTGTTTTAAAACTGCTTATACGATTTGCCGCCTGCATAAAACGCATCTCGCCATATAGATTACGGATTTCATAATCGACGTATACCGTTTTAAAAGCGGCCTCTATTTTAGGAAGTACAACTGATGCTAAGATTGCAATCACTGTAATTGCAAACACCACTTCAATCATAGCATAGCCGCGCTCATTTATCATTATATCGTTTGATTTTCTATTTTTCATAATAATAATTTGTATTGTGAAAATATAATTTAAGTAGAGGAACTTTGTTTTGTAATATCACTAGAAGTATAACTGCCAATAGCAGCACGTTTTTCAGTAGAAGTCTTGCTGTTATTTCCAGTAACAGTAACATCAGTGAGTTTGTAAGTTTCTTTAGATAAATCAGTTTCGTTACCATTAACGTACACATTACCGGAAGGCGGTTTTAAATTATCGAGGTCTTGAATATAATCTTTGAGATCACTAATCTGAGAAGGAGCTTTGCCGTTATCCATTTGATAAAGTGCAATGGCAGAGTCAATGGTGGATAAATCAGCCTGTACTTTGGCAGTATTAGCAGAAGTGGTGATTGCAGTAAAGCGTGGAATTGCAACTGCAGATAATATACCAAGCACTGTTATCATCAATATTACCTCAAGGGTAGCGAATCCTCGCTGATTGAAGAAATTAGACAAGACAAAGACCTCCAAACACAAAAATAAATGATTTCAATTATATAATAATATAACACAAAAAAATAAAATGGTAAATAGTTAGAAAATTTTTTATAAAAAAGGGCAAACAAAAAGTCCGTCGCTGAATCAGCAACGGACTCTTACAAAAAGGTTACGCACCAATGGCATTAACTTTCTTAGCGAGCTTGGATTTTTTTCTTGCAGCTGTATTGCGATGAATAGTATTATTGGCAACTGCCATATCAATGTACTTGGCAGCGAGTGAAAGCTGAGTTTTAGCCTCAGCAGCATCATTATCTGCAATTGCAGCAAGAACCTTTTTCTGCGCCTTCTTAATACGAACTTTTTCAAATATATTTCTGGCGCGGCGTTTCTCATCTTGCTTAATGCTTTTAACAGAAGATTTAATGTTAGGCAAAATAAACACCTCCAACAATCAAATTTTAACAACTAAAAAGTATATCATATAATTGTGTAAATTGCAAGTAAATATTAAATAAAATTTACTTACTATTTGTCTGCTGTCCAGACTGCTGAACTTCGGTTTGCTGCAAAGGCGCAGGTGGTGCTTCACGCGATTGTAAAATAATCGCAACGTCTTCTAATTTTTGAAAATTTACATTAGTTTCTACTAAAGCAACTTTTAACAAGCCGCCCTCATCATTTTTTATATCCGTAATATGCCCGACAATAATTCCTTTAGGATAAATACCGCCAAAACCGGAAGTTACAATCACGTCATTGACAATGACATCAGAATTTTTCGGTATATTAACCATCTTTGGCGCAGTCGGATTATTTATGTCACCTTCAACAATGCCGGCAACTCTTGATTCCGGCCGTTGAATCAAAGTACCAACAGAAGAGCGCGGATCGAGAATCAATTGCACCTTTGAAGAATTTAATCCAGCTTCGCTTACGTGTCCGACCAAACCGAGTTCTGTCACAACTGCCATATTATCAGCAACACCATCAGCTGTGCCGCGATTAATGACAATCGTACTTGACCAGGTTGAAGCCTCGCGGCCAATAACTCTGGCTGGCAGAAGGTCAAATTGTGTTGCACCTTCTTTATAACCGAGCAGTGCACGTAACCTTTGATTTTCGGCTTCAAACTCACTAGCGGCAAGATTTTGCGCCCTCAACTGTTCAATTTCAGCTAACAGCAGTCTGTTTTGTTCGTGTACATTCATTATATCATCAACTGTCGAAGTTATGAAATTTAATCTTGTTACGGCCCAAGATACAACACTCTGAAATGGTGATAGAACCAAAGAAGTAGTTGTATTGGCAACAGGTGTCTCAAATTTTCCACGAGCTGCAAAAAAGACTAAACAGAATACACTAACAAAAACAAATAACAAGGCTAATATTTTACGACCAGTTTTTTTTTCGCGTTTTATTCGTTCTTTCACGTTCTCAACTTCTTCGAGGTCATTACTACGCGTTTAAGCAAAGTTAGATTTTCCAAAGATCTGCCAGTACCTTCGCCGACACAGCTCAAAGCATCATCTGAGACTAATACCGGCATACCAGTTTCATTGGAAATTAATTTATCCAAATTAGTCAAAAGTGCGCCGCCGCCCGTCATCATTATACCGTGATCCATTACATCAGCAGCCAGCTCCGGCGGAGTTCTTTCCAATGTACCTTTAACCGCGTCGACGATTTTATAAATTGGTTCACCGAGAGCTTCACGAACTTCTCTAGCTTGTACCGTTAGCGTTTTAGGAAGACCGCTCACTAAATCGCGGCCGCGAATATCCATAGACCTGTCAGTTTCAGGCGTTACAATTGCCGTTCCAATGCTAATCTTGATTTCTTCAGCCGTTCTTTCACCAATCAACAGATTATACATTCTTTTGATATATTGAACGATTGAAGAATCCATTTCATCGCCGCCAATTCGGATTGAACGACTGGTAACAATGCCGCCAAGTGAAATTACTGCGATTTCCGTAGTACCACCGCCGATATCAACGACCATATTGCCCGTTGCCTCTTCAACCGGAAGGCCAGCACCAATTGCTGCTGCCATAGGTTCTTCAATCAAGTAAGCTTCGCGGGCTCCGGCCTGTTGAGCAGCGTCAATTACTGCACGCTTTTCAACTTCCGTAACACCAGACGGAACGCCGACGACCACTCGCGGGCGAGAAAAAGATTTAGAATTCATCGCCTTTTTTATAAAATATTTAAGCATTGCTTGCGTTACGTCAAAATCAGCAATAACGCCATCTTTCATTGGACGAATCGCAATCACATTGCCAGGTGTTCTGCCAATCATCTTTTTTGCTTCTTCACCAACTGCCAAAACGTCTCCAGTATCACTTTTTATTGCTACAACAGATGGTTCACGAAGGACTATGCCACGACCTTTTACGTGTACGAGAGTATTTGCCGTACCAAGATCAATGCCCATGTCGTGACCACCAAACAGACTCCACATGTTAAATAAAACTCCCTTCCGCTTGTGGCCGTCATAAACGACCGCAAGGCATTAACATCTATAATGCTGTATCATCAAATACATTACAGCAAGTTTATTTTATCATATTTTTTCACGTTTGCAAGATAAAATTATACGAAAATGAAAATTTCTTGTAAAAAAATATATAATTTATGGCATTGATAAACAAAAAGCTCTCACATTTTCTGCAAGAGCTTGATGTTGGTGTGATGATTTTTAAATTTTAGAAAATTATTCTTCAAAACCAAGTTCCTTAGCTTTATCAAACCACGCTGTATATAGGCTTCAAAATAATTTGGATTGATTTCAATAGCTTTATCAGAATCTTTAATAGCTCGTATATAATCTTTTAAATAATAATAAACCGTTCAACGTACAAATTTTTCGCCACTAATGAC
>JAFUTM010000372.1 GCA_017484235.1 Selenomonadaceae bacterium | reverse complement strand
TATTGAAAATTAAGCCGTCGTCGTCTTTACCGCTGTCGGCGCCCGACCCGCCGGTTTGCGTCGCTGTGCCACTGCCGCCGGAAACTACTGTATCACTGCTTCCGCCACCGCTGGTCGTATCAGTTGAAGAGCTGCCACCAGAGGTCGTGTCGTCAATTTCTGATACATATTGCTTAGCTAAATAACGCAGAAGAGTATAGCCTTGAAGGTTATTGCCATAGATGGAAGTATAATAGCAACTATAAAGACTGGTATAATTTATATTCTCATCATAGCCATCGACAAGACGCGGCAACCCTAATTTAATTGGATTTGGCAAATCATCGTAATAGCTGATGTTTGCTCTAAGAGTCATATTTGCAAGTTCACGAGCCACAACTCTATCGAAGTAATCAGATATTCCATTTCCAGACTCAACACTGTCTTTATTGACATAAATACCACCGTGCATATCCTCATTAATTTTTCCATTTTTGTCGTCTTCAGTAATGTTAGACAGATAAGCCATATTAATCGTCCACGTGATATTGGAAGCATAGCCCATATCAGTGTCAACTTCTATTTTCAAAAAATCAGAGTAACTCCAAGTGTCGTTAGTAAATTTTATGTTGATCTCATTGGTATTGGCACGTCCGTCAGTGAAATTTACGCCCAATGAATCATTAATAAGGTCAAGGGCTTCTGGAATCCACCAATTATAAAGATTGCGTATGACTAATTTTTGTTTGTCCAGATAGGTGTCAAGATCATAATCAAAGTTGCTGTTGTCATAGCCGGAGTCATCATAAGTAACATTGACGGTGAGTCCTTTTTTAGTGAATGAGTTATATTCCGCTTCGGTGAGAGCCTGAGCTGTGCTGCTTTCTGCAATAATGGACTCTGACGTTTTAGTAGTTGAACCGCCCGCATCGGAACCCGTGATTGCGCCCGTGTCTTTATTATTCACTCTTACACCGCAAGACTGCTCCAAAATGTTTTGATTACGATCCGATCCATATTCAGTCCACCCAAGTTTACGATAATCATCAGTAAGCGTCTTATAATTTGTAATGCCGATAGTTTTTAATGCACTGTTTACAGCCTCCTCGCCGGTCTTCGTGGCCGTCGTAAGCCCTTGAACAAACTTTTTAATTACATCAGCTTGACTTGCCATATGTCATCACTCCTACTGTATAATAATAAATATATATGCTATTATAACATGAATTTTTGAAATTTGTTTACCTGCGAGGTAAATTTTCATTAAATTTTGATTAAAAATTTTATAAAATAAAAATCCGCCGACCTTTTAAAAGTATCAACGGATTGAGATAAATGATTAATAGATTTATTTATGATATGATTACTTTTTCGAGCATCTTTCGGACGTCAGAAATATTGACCTTAGTGTTATAGCACGGTCCGTTTGGTCTGATATTCAGCACACCAACCGCCGGCAGAGGATAAACATCTTGTATGCCGCTCATTAAGTCACGTTCACAGGCAATCGCGAGCACGGCTTTAGGCTTGACGTCTTTAACGAACTGCCTGGCCAACGTGCCGCCGGTCGCCACTAAAAAATGAAATCCATATTCATCAGAAAGCTTCATTAAGTCGCCTATGTTGCAGCCGCCGCAGCGTTTACAATTATTTGGGTCGCGCGTAATTTTATGAGGGCACGCGGCAAGCTGGAGACAATGAGGCACTATAACTAACAAGCGATTCGCCTTAACTTTGATGCCGCACTTTATAAAAATCAAATTACTCACCGCAATGAATGAGGCCTCAAGTTGTCTGCGATTTATACCAAATATTTTGCCTATTTTAACTGAAATTGGAAACAAAAATCGTATAAGTTCATAACTATACTTACGAAACAAGGGCAAATACGGCAGCCCGCGCATTGCCAAAACCATGTTGCAGACCGCTCCGACCGAGAACGTCGACACAAAAATCATTATTGCACCAATTAAAAAGGGTAAATGTTCATAAATGCCCAACAATCCTGGATACGTGAGTTTCCATAAGCCATAAAGTATTAATGCAACAAAAAATTCCGACATAAGCATTAAACCGAGAAACAAGCGTTTCTTCGGTCTCGTCATTATCAACGTACTTACCAATATTATCACCACCTATCTAATTAGGAATTGTGAATTAGGAATGAGGAATAGGAGAGACGATATTTTTATTCCTCATTCCTCATTCGTCATTCCTAATTAATTTTATGTCCGCGCAGATAATCAGCGGCAGACAATCTCATTGAGTTAGGCGCCTGAATTTCCAAAACTTCTATAACGCCATCACCTGTTTTAACAAAAAGACTATTCTTGCCACCTTTAATGAATTTGCCGACTCCAATACTCACCAACTCCGTATCACGTATTCCACATTCTGGATTAATACGTGTACGCCAGATTTTATATTTTTGTTCGTCAATTACAGTATACGCTCCGCCGTGCAGCCCGCGCACTAAGTTATGAATCTCACGTGCAGATTTATTCCAGTCGATTAGTCCGGTTTCTTTATTGAGCATTGGAGCATAATTGGACTGCGAGTCGTCCTGCTTTTCAGTTTGCAATGTACCAGCAATCAAATTGTCGATAGTTTCCATTAAAGCAGCTGCACCAAGTTCCATTAAATCGCTTCTTAATTCAGTAAGTACAGTATCTTCACTGATTGCGATTTCCTTCTTAACCAGCATATCACCAGTGTCAAGACCAATATCCATCATCATAGTTGTAACGCCGGTTTTATTTTCGCCATTAATTAACGACCACTCGATCGGAGCAGCGCCTCTGTATTTAGGAAGTAAAGAGGCGTGTACGTTTATGCAGCCGAACTTTGGCAAGTCTAAAATCCTTTGAGATAAAATTTGACCGAAGGCAACGACAACAATTAAATCCGGTTTCAAATTGTCGTGCTTTTCAATAAATTCTTCATTCTTTATTCGTTCGGGCTGCAACACCGTTATTGAATGATTGACTGCCCAAACTTTGACCGGTGTAGGCATTAATTTGTGGCCGCG
>JAFUTM010000371.1 GCA_017484235.1 Selenomonadaceae bacterium | reverse complement strand
TCATATATATATTTAACAATTGCGCGTCTGAAATCACGTTCACTACCCAACAAGCTGATTCCCAGTCCAGGTTTTCTCAAAAGTCGAAGTCCACGTTCTTGAAACCAGGGTTCCAATTTATCTAAATCAGAGCTGATTGTAGAATCAGTAACTCGCAATGATGAAGACAATGCAAATAATTTTATAGGTTCACGACTTAGTAATAATGTGCTGGTTATAACGGACAGTCGTTCTTTAGGTGAATATTCCCTTTTATATATTGAGCTTTTTCCAAGTTCAAGTATGGCAAACTTTTTAACCGCACTGCCCAGCACTTTTAAACCAGCTCCAGTACGTTTATCCAGTTTGAGATTGTAATTATTAAATAGTTCTTCTACTTTTGGAAGTTGCCGTGATATAGTTTTAGCACTTACATTTAATTTTTCTGCAATTTCTCCTATAGTTATTGTTCCGTCATTTTCCAAAATTATTTTTGCTATTAAAAATGTTCTCTATTCAATCATAATAACAAATTTAATTCATTAATAAATATTTTTACCACTAAAAATTTCAATCATTTCACGTCGCAGATTAGATGAAATTTCAAGCCGAGTTTTAGGTGGCAGTTCGTGCACATCAGCATTAAACAAGTAATTCTGAAGTTCGAGTTCTTTAATCAACATACGTGTATGAAACAGATTCGCCTGGTACATATTAACATCAACCGCATCATATATATCAAGTATATCTTCGCTGATAAATTCTTGAATGGAAGTCATCTTGCTGTCCATAAAAAGCTTACGGCCAGTCATATCACGAGTAAAACCTCTGACGCGGTAATCCATAGTTATTATGTCAGAATCAAACTTACCAATCAGATAATCAAGAGTTAAAAGCGGTGAAATTTCGCCGCAAGTCGATACATCAATGTCAACTCTAAATGTTGCCAGACTAGTTTCTGGGTGAAACTCTGGATACGTATGAACAGTTACGTGACTTTTATCCAGGTGAGCCACTATCGTTTCACCTTCAGTTGTTTCAACATCATTATTATCCGTTTTAGGTTTCTTCTGACCAGCAGCTATCGCCGCCTCTTCCGCAATGAGTATTGTAACACTCGCGCCCTGCGGATCATAATCCTGACTGGAGATGTTCAATATTCTTGCACCAATCATTTCCGTTACAGTCGTTAAAATACCGGTCAATCGTTCAGAATTATACTGTTCATCAACATAATGAATATAATCTTTCTGTTCACGCTGAGTTTTAGCATAGCATATGTCATAAATATTAAAACTCAACGACTTTGTAAGATTATTAAATCCATATAGTTTGAGTTTATCTGCCAACTAACTACCCCCAAAAACTAATTAAGAATGTAGAATTTAGAATATAGAATCATATATTATTCTGCATTCTGAATTCCGCATTCCTAATTAAAAAAATGGTGGAGATAAGGGGGTTCGAACCCCTGACCTCAACGCTGCCAGCGTTGCGCTCTCCCAGCTGAGCTATATCCCCATAGCAATGTTATTTTAACTCTAAATTTAATTTATGTCAAGAGATTTTTTAATAATTAAATTTTGATTAAATTAAAGTCATAACTATTGACAAAATTAAACAAATGATAAATAATTCTTTATGTATTTTGTAGTTTTAATATTTATGTTTTTATGATAATTTAGAACGGAGTATTGATATGAGAAAAAAATTTAAACCTAACCAAAAGAAGTCTGATTCAATGAATTTTAAATTACCTGCATTTAACAATAACGATACGGCAGAAGAATTAACAACGCCGATAGAGACACAGACTGTTGATAACAACGAAGATAACGTTGAGGATACTTCAACATTGTTAGAACCTTCTACATTTGACGGAGACAATGAAAATGAAGATTTCACACCGCCTAAACCACCGACCTTCGACGGTGACAACGATAGTGAAGACTTTACACCACCTGAACCACCGACCTTTGACGGCAGTGAAGACAACAAAGACCTCACACCACCAGAGCCGCCGACTTTTGATGGTGATTCTGATGATAAGGATAATGAAAACGAACGCAGAACGCCTCCACCACCTATGTTTAGAGCAATGTTTGGTGATGATAAATTTGGTCATAGAATGTGGCACGACGACGAGCCATTAAATATTGTCTTCGGAAAAGATGACGATGATCCTGATGATTTTGATGAAGAAGATGATTTCGACGATGACGAACCGCGCCCAATGTTCATCTATGGCGGCAAATTTGACAAACGAGTTTGGGGCGAAGATGAGCCTGATGATTTAATTTTCGGTGAAGATAATTCCGATTTTGAAATAGATAATGACGAAATCTTCAGCTTTAACGACAAAGTAAAGCCGCCTGTTATTAGTGAGAACAATATATTCGGCGGCAATCCATTTGAAATGAATAATCGTCCACAGTTTAAAGCTGTACAATCTAATCAAACTAATTCTACAAATAAATCATAATGCGGTAAAGGATATATGTAAATGATTTTATTATTAGATAATTATGATTCTTTTACTTATAACGTCTATCAACTTATATCAGAACTTGGCGCAACAGTCGAAGTAATCCGCAATGATAAGATTGCACTTGACGAAATAGAACCGAAGAACTACAGTGCCATTGTCATTTCACCAGGACCTGGACAACCAAAAGATGCTGGTATTACGGAGTCACTGATTGATAAATTTAAAGGCGTGATTCCTATACTTGGCATTTGTCTCGGTCACCAGGCAATAGGCGAAGTTTTTGGCGGCAAAGTAGTACGAAACAAAGAAATAATTCACGGCAAGACCTCGCCTCTGCATCATAACGGTACTGGTCTTTATAAAAATCTGCCTCAGAATGTAGAAGTTGGACGTTACCATTCACTTATAATTGAGCGTTCAACTTTACCGGACTGCCTCGAAATTACAAGCGAGCTTTCCGACGGCACGATTATGGGCATTCGTCATAAAGATTATGATGTTGAGGGCATTCAGTTTCACCCAGAATCCATTTTGACCGCCGACGGTCGAACAATGATGCAGAACTTTTTGAACCATATTAATCATTAAAAATCTAAAACTTGACAAAGCGCAATATAAATAATAAAATAAACTATCAATATAAACTTATATTGTGAACAAATTAAAGTGAGGTAATTCTTAATGGCAAAAACGTACTATGATCAAGACGTTAATTGGGAAGTTATGAACGGCAAGACCGTTGCAATTATCGGTTACGGCAGTCAAGGCCACGCGCACGCACTCAACCTTAAAGAGAGCGGCGTCAATGTGGTTGTTGGTCTTTATGAAGGCAGCAAGTCAAAGGCTGTTGCTGAAGGACAGGGCTTGAAAGTGTTATCCGTTGCAGATGCAGTTAAGTCCGCTGACATTACAATGATTCTGATTCCTGACGAAAAGCAGGCTGATGTTTATAAAAATGAGATTGCACCGAATTTAAAATCCGGCAGCGCGTTGGCATTTGCTCACGGCTTTAATATTCATTTTAAACAAATCGTTCCGGCAAAAGATATTGATGTATTTATGGTTGCTCCAAAAGGTCCAGGTCATCTCGTTCGTCGTACTTTTGTTGAGGGCGGCGGCGTTCCTGATGTATTTGCAGTAGAGCAGGATGCAAGCGGCAAATGTTTTGATATTGCACTTGCATATGCTCGTGGAATCGGTGGTACACGTGCTGGTGTTATCCAGACGACTTTCAAAGAAGAGACGGAAACTGACCTCTTCGGTGAGCAGTGTGTTCTCTGCGGCGGCGTAACTCATTTGATTCAAGAAGGCTTTGAGACTCTCGTCAATGCAGGTTATCAGCCGGAAATCGCTTATTTTGAAACATTCCACGAAATGAAATTGATCGTTGACCTCATGTATGAGGGCGGAATGGCTAAAATGCGCAAATCTATCAGTGACACCGCTGAATATGGTGACTATACCACTGGTCCGAAAATCATCACCAAAGATACTCGCAAGGCTATGGAAACTGCACTCAAAGAAATCCAGGACGGAACCTTTGCTCGTAACTGGCTTGTTGAGAATCGTGCAGCTGGTCGTGCAAACTTCCTGGCACAGCGCAGAATCCACGCTGAACATCAAATTGAGCAGGTCGGTAGCAAGCTGCGCGGCATGATGAGCTGGCTCAAAGACGGCAGCGATCTTTCCAAAGACTAATAGATAATAAATAAAGTAAAACGAAATAAAAAATCAATGAATTTTATCCGAGTCCTCAACGATTGGATAAAGTCCATTGATTTTTCTTTTATATTAACATATTAACTATTTCATTTAAAAACCCAATACGGCGAAAACCTCCGATTTTAATCGTAGGAGGAGCCGCTTAATTTAACGCCCGAAGGCGTGTGGGCTTAATATCTGTTAAAATAGAACAGATCGCCGCCCACTAGCGTAATAATCCTTCGCCAATGTTATCAACGGTTGTATACACTTGCAGCACTGTCCCTACTACCCAGAACTGTTTAACCACAAGCCGTAGCGCAGCAGATTAGGATTTACGTCTGCCGGTACCTATATTTTCGGAGATAACGTAGTGCCCGAAGCACTTAGGCTAGTCAACAGGAACTTGGTCTAATTTTCACCCAAGCTCACGACTTTAGTCGTGTAGTCATTGACATTATTTATTACACTTAACGTTTCCATTAACAGATTGACGGTCGGCTCTACGCTTGAAAGCAATAAACGCTCTTTTGGCGAGTGAATGTCTATATTAGTAGTGCCGATTGATATTATCGTCAATTCTGGATTCTTCTGACTAAAAAAACTGCACTCCAAACCGCCGTGTATAATTCGTTCGGTAAGCTGCCGGCCTTGTTTAAGACCTATATCTGTCATAAGCTGGCTTAATGAATTACTTTCCGAATGCCAGGCTGGTGACGGTTTATGAATATTTATATCATAACCACTCCGCCGTGCTGCTTCAGCTGCCATATGTCCCATAACACTTTGTCCGTGTTTAGTATGGAATCTGGGCATATACTGCAAATGAATCTTGTCTTCAATAATTTGAATTGTGCCGATATTTGCACTCGTTTCGTCATCATAAAGCCCGTCCATTAAAAATCCTGCCACGTCCAACAGAGAATCTTTATCCTTGTCGCTGATAACTTTGTTAGGCATATCTGTTGAAACAGCTTTTATCTTTATATTAGGCTCATCATAATGAGATTTTATAGCAGTGGCTGCCTTATCACATATTTCATTAACATTGTCGCTATCCGTAATAATTACAGCTTCACATTCAGAAGGTATAACATTCATTGCCCGACCGCCGCTAATTGATGCGACTTCACAATTTAACTGTTCTATCACTTGTGCCATAACTTTTATCGCATTGGTGTGCTTAATGTGTATCACTTCACCGCTGTGTCCGCCTTTAAGTCCAGTTACATTGATCTTATATGCGGATTTTAATTCTGGTTTAGTCCATTCAATGTTACGTGATAACTCAATTTTGAGACTGCCAGCACAACCAATCACTAATTCGTCAGCATTTTCACTGTCAATATTTATCAAATAATTACCGTCAAGATATTTTTTATCCAGACCAGCCGCGCCACTCATACCAACTTCTTCATCTACCGTAAATATAACGCGCTGCCTACCGTGTTCCTGTTGATTTTGAAGTATATATAGTATTATGGCAATTCCCATTCCGTCGTCTGCACCAAGAGAGGTGCCAACTGCACGGAGGTAATGTTCATCTTTAATTAAATTTATTTCGTCCGTCATCGGATTATAATCGGATCTTTCGTTGGAATTTACACACACCATATCCATATGGGCCTGCATTATAATGACAGGCTTGTCTTCCAGACCAGGTGTCGGCTCAATTTCTGCTATGACGTTACCAACTGAATCGCAAAACGCCTCTGCTCCAATTGAAATAAGCCGCCCAACAAGATAATTTGCAATTTTATCTTCGTGTTTAGACGGTCTTGGTATTCTTGCTATTTGCTCAAATTCGTTTAAAACTTCTGTTAATATATTATTCATTTAATTACCTTATGTTAATCAATCAAATATAAACTCATCTTCTGGCATATCCAGACATTACAGATTCAGCGTCCATACCTTCCGGCATATACAACATTATTCGTTCAGATATTTGTTCTACTCGTCCATCTGTTGCATAGCATACACCATTTATAAAGTCGCCGATCCGTTGTTGTTCTGCAGTATCTACCAATTCGTAATTTACTATTACCGCATATTTTTCAAGTAGTTCATCTGCTATTGTCTTAACTTCTTCAAATTTAGCAGGCTTATTTATTTTTACACTTATGCCGCCGCCTTTTACTAACGTTAATTGATGCTTCACATTTACCACCGGTTCCTCTTCCTTTGCATATGCCGTATATTTTACTCCGCCAAATGCAACACTTCCGCCTTCAGCCATTCGCAGTTTACCTAATTCCATAGGTTCAGCCATCACTCGTTCATTGACTACGTTGTCCACTTCCAACTGTCTATTATTTGTTTCTAAATTCGTGTTCAATTTGGCTGGTTTGGCTGTTTCTTTTTTGCGTTCGGATTTTTCTATTACTTCATCATCATCTACTTCATCATCAATTGGCTCAAGCGGCATAATGAAATCAGTTACCTTTTTAAGAAAACTAAAATCCATAAATTTCAACCCTTCCAATAACGCTTTAGCCTATTATAACATATTGAATTTTACTTGACAAGTGTTTTTCATAAAAAATTCATTTTATTAAATTAACGTAATTTATTTTCTAGCATTTTTGGCAGCTCTTCCTCGTACAGTGCGATCTAATTCCAGTTTACGAAGACGAATTGACTTAGGTGTAACTTCTACGGCTTCATCTTCGTTTATATATTCCATCGCCTGTTCCAAGCTCATAACTTTTGCAGGTACAAGTCTTATTGCTTCATCGGAACCGCTTGCCCGCATATTAGTTGCGTGCTTCTGTTTACAAGGGTTAATATCAATGTCCATTTCACGAGAATTTTCGCCGACAATCATACCTTCATAGACTTTCATTCCTGGCGAAACAAACATCACGCCGCGTTCCTGTAGATTATATATGCCGTAACCAGTTGTTTCGCCTGCTTCAAATGCAACGAGAGAACCACGTGTACGGCGTGGAATGTCGCCCTTAAACGGAGAATAACCATTAAATACGTGATTCATTATACCATTGCCGCGTGTTGCCGTGAGCAGTTCAGAGCGAAACCCAATTAAACCGCGTGCCGGCACTTCAAATTCCAGACGTTGGTATCCACTGCGCTCGTCCATAGATTTAAGTTCGCCCTTACGTCTGCCCATAGATTCCATAACAGTGCCCATATATTCTGCCGGCACTTCCACCGTTAAAAGTTCCATAGGTTCCATTTTTACGCCGTTTTTCATTTTATAGACGACTTCCGGCTTGCCAATTGAAAGTTCAAAACCTTCACGGCGCATAGTTTCAATTAATATTGATAAATGGAGTTCGCCTCTGCCACTGACTTTAAATACATCAGCAGACTGCGTTTCTTCAACTTTCAACGCGACATTCGTTTCAGCTTCTTTAAACAAACGGTCGCGAATGTGGCGGCTGGTAATATATTCGCCTTCCTCACCGGCAAGCGGACTGGTATTTACACCGAACGTTACTGATAAAGTCGGCTCATCTACTCGAATTGCCGGCAGCGCTTCAGGCTGCTCAATATCTGCTATAGTATCACCAATTGACGCATCCGTTAATCCAGTAAGTGCAACAATTTCGCCAGCTTCTGCATTGTCAACTTCCACACGTTTTAAGCCTTGATATACAAATACTTTACCAACTTTGCATTTTGTCTGACCAGTAGAAGTCATTAATAATACCTGTTCGCCGGCGTGCACTATACCTCGATTTACACGACCAATTACAACTTTGCCAACGTATTCGTCTGCCTCAAGTGTTGTGACCATCATTTGAAGAGGTGCATTTGCGTCTCCTGTGGACGGCGGCATTTCTTTTATTATTATATCAAGCAATGGCTTCATATTATCAGATTCGTCAGATATATCTTTTTTGGCAATACCGGCTTTTGCTGCAGTGTACACGGTTTTATAATCTAGCTGCTCATCATTTGCGTCAAGTTCCATAAAGAGTTCTAAGATTTCATCTTCAACTTCAGTAATGCGAGCTTCTGCACGGTCAATTTTATTTATGACAACAATCGCTTTTAAGCCGTGTTCCATAGCTTTTCGCAGTACATATTTAGTTTGCGGCATCGCACCTTCAAATGCATCAACAACTAAAAGTACGCCGTCGACCATATTTAAAACGCGCTCAACTTCGCCGCCAAAATCTGCGTGGCCAGGTGTGTCAACTATATTTATTTTAATGCCTTTATATTCAATTGCCGTATTTTTGCTGAGTATGGTAATTCCACGCTCACGTTCAAGATCGCCGCGATCTAATACTCGTTCTGCGACATTTTCATTTGCACGGAAAACTTCAGTTTGTCTAAGAAGTGCGTCCACTAGTGTAGTTTTGCCGTGATCTACGTGTGCTATAATTGCTATATTTCTGCGTTCTATCGTAATCTCCTACCTTTTGAAATATTTTTAATTAGGAATGCTGAATTAGGAATTAGGAATTAATTTAATTATGAATTACGAATTAAAAATATTCGTCATTCCTCATTCAACATTCCTAATTAGTTTTATCCCATTACTAATTTGGTTAATTGCGGAATGACTTCCCATTCGATCCAATTACGGAGTTTATCAACTCTTGCACGATAAATTGGATTCATTCGTCGGCGTCCAACTCCAACACTGCCTCGTTCAACTGCATCAATCGCATCAATCAAATGAGTATAATTCATCCATTCTTCTTTAGGCAAATAAGCCTCTATCATGGATTTAGCACCACCTACGCTGGAAACTACATCTGATGTTTGAAAATGAGGCTCATCATCGTCTGTGACTTTTATCCTGAGGTTCATTTCGCCTTTGGTAAATGTGTATATTTTCATCTGGTCATCTTCTTTTCGTAAGTATAATATATTAAAAATAAATGTTAGAAATTTATTATATATTATATCATAAACGCCGTCAAGTCAAAAATAAAAAACCCTTACTTATAAAATGTAAGCAAGGGCAAAAGATTTATTTTACTGCTGAGTTTATAGACTCTACCATATCAAGCTGTTCCCAAGGCAGCTCAACATCTAAACGTCCAAAGTGTCCATAAGCTGCTGTCTGTTTGTATATTGGGCGTCTGAGCTCCAACGCACTGATTATTCCAGCAGGCGTTAAGTCAAAAACTTGGCGAACTGCTTTTTCAAGTTCATCTTCACTTAACTTGCCTGTTCCGAAGGTTTCAACGCGAATTGATACCGGTTCTGCCACGCCGATTGCATATGCAAGTTGAACTTCACATTTGTTGGCAAGACCAGCTGCAACAATTGTTTTGGCCACCCATCTTGCGGCATATGCGGCTGAACGATCTACTTTAGTTGGATCTTTGCCGCTGAAAGCTCCGCCGCCGTGACGTGCCATTCCGCCATAAGTGTCGACAATAATTTTACGTCCGGTAAGACCAGCATCACCTTGTGGACCACCAATGACAAATTTGCCTGTTGGATTTACCAAAATACGTGTATCTTCACGAAGTAAATTGGAAGGCATTGTTGCTTCTATGACATATTTTTTAACGTCAGCTTCAATTTGCTTCAATTCAACCTTGTCACTGTGCTGAGTTGAAAGAACGATCGTATCTATATAATCAGCTGCGCCATTTTCATCGTAATGTACTGTAACTTGACTTTTGCCGTCTGGTCTCAAGTAATCAATTTCTTTTGTGGATTTACGAATTTCTGCGAGTCGTCTAGTCAGCTTATGTGCCAGTGAAATTGGCAAAGGCATATATTCCGGCGTCTCGTCCGTTGCATAACCAAACATCATACCTTGATCGCCTGCACCAATTGCAGCCTCAAGATTATTATTGTTACGAGTTTCAAGTGCATCGTTTACGCCTTGTGCAATGTCCGGCGACTGCTCATCAATTGACACTAATACACCAACCGTATCAGCATCAAAACCATAATGAGCATCAGTATAACCAATATCTCTTATGGTAGAGCGAATTATTTTGTTCATATCGACGTAACTTGATGTGGAAATTTCACCAACAACGTGTACCTGTCCGGTAGTAACCAAAGTTTCACAAGCTACACGACCGTATGGATCTTTTTCAATTATTGCATCTAATATTGCGTCTGAAATCTGATCAGCCACTTTATCTGGATGACCTTCCGTTACACTTTCTGAAGTAAATATCATTTTACCACCTACTTTAATAATATATACAATACAATTTTCAATTAATATAACATAGCGACATATAAAAGTCAAGGAACTGCGATTAATTAACAGTTATATTTTACGGAAATAGTGACCGCGAGTAATGCCCTCATCTTCCATTGGTGTTTGACCGTTGATTGATTTTCGATAATTTTTTATGGTGCTGCTGAGTTCTGCTTTTGTCATTGCACGTCCGTCTATACGCAGCCGATTGATTCCCATATCAATAAAATCTGCAGTGTATGGAATCATAGATAACGTTTTACTGTTTAATATGTGCATTCGACAAAACTGATCTGTAACTATTGGAAAGATTGCTTCTTTACGGTCGCGCAGATAATATTGATTATACTTGCAAGGCTGACGGCATATGTGTTCGCCAACTCCACCAATGAAACTGCCCATTATACAATAAGAGGATATCATTAGTTCGCTCCGCCCGTGTATTATACATTCTAGCGGCAATTTAGAATTATCGGCAATATTTTTTATTTGAGTCATCGTTAATTCTGGCGACAATGTAACGCCTGATACACCAAAATCAAATAAAAAATCAATCGTCAAGTTATTAAACGCAATCAATGAATAATCTGTATATATTGGCAGATTCGTTAATCGGCGCACTAAATTTAAAGTTGCAATGTTATGAACATATATTCCGTCGGCATTGTTGGAAGCATTTATTATCGTTTCAAGTTCAGTCTGCTCATTATCTCGAACGATGCGCGGCGTACCTATATAGATTAATTTATTTGCAGCGTGAGCAGTTTGTATAGCGGCTTGATATATTGAAGGCGTAATCGTTTCGTGATGATATGAATCACCGCCGAAAAGCACCGCATTTGCTCCGGCTTTAACAGCACACTTTAACATATCAATGGAGTCAATCGCCGCTATTAAATTTAACTTATCATCAGGATAAATTTTTTTATTGGACGATACAGCTGGCAGATAAAATTTATTCTCTTTTACAGTTACTGTATATTTAGACAATCTCAATTCATTGAGCATATCAACTGCACGGCGACGCAGGTCGTTAAGCTCACTTACAGGCACTATAATATTATCATCAATATTAATTGCCAAATTATTCAGCTCATAAACGGAAGTGCCAAGTCGTCCAATCTGTTTATAAATTACTTCTTGCGTAAGCGGTCGATTTTCAGCTTTAACGGCAGCGATTTTAGATTTAGTTTCAACGATATTTCCGTCCGAATCAGTTAATTTGAGATGTACGGGCTGATTTATTTTGGCAGTTAGTTCAGCGTCAATCGAGATACGTCTAACCGGCGCATTGTTATTAAAAAGACGGCGGGCGTGCGCGGTAAGCTCTGCATCAAAAATTTTAAATACCCTGTCGTGCACACGAACACCTTTAATTTTATCGGTAGTAATCTCTGCAATACTATCTTTTAGTATGTAATCTGTGACGGTAATGGTGACGCGTCCGCCAATTTTAACCCAAATTTCGAGCTGGTCGCCCGTATTAATCTTATCACTAAGTTTTATGGATATTTTATTATCGCTAACTGATTCGACACGACCAATCAAAAGCCCGCGATTGTTTGGCTTTTTATCGCTAATCATTTTTCGACCTTGTAATTTTTCAAGGTAAGCAGTTGTAAAATCGCGATTAAATATCTGAGCTAGGCGTCGGTGCTCGTCATTTTCAGCACAGTATGACGTTATGTTAGTAAGACAGCGATCTATGGCACGACGGTAGGTTTCAACAACAATGGCGACATACTCAGGGCGTTTCATTCTGCCTTCAATCTTTAATGATGCAACGCCGGATTCAATCAATTTTGGCAGTAAATCAATTGTATTTAAGTCTTTTGGAGAGAGCAGATATTGACCGGCTTTATCTTTGAGAACGCTGCTGCCACTATCGTCTATAAGTTCATATGGCAAGCGACAAGGCTGAGCACACTGACCGCGATTGCCGGAACGTGAGCCAATCATTGAGGACATAAGACACTGACCACTGTAACAGACACATAATGCACCGTGCATAAACACTTCAATCTCAGCCGAAGCACTTGCACATATATACTTTATTTCATCAATGGAAAGTTCGCGAGACAGCACAACTCTTGAGAAGCCTAACTGTTCCAGAGCTTTTACACCTTCGAGACTGTGAACGGTCATCTGTGTTGAGGCGTGCAAAATTAAATTAGGCGCAACACGTTTAGCCAGTGCTGCTGCGCCTAAGTCTTGTATTAAAATCGCATCAACGTGAATTTTCTCAAGATATTTAAAATAATCAGCTAAAATATTAATCTCACCGTCGGCAATAATAGTGTTGACAGTGACGTGAACGGCAACATTGCGCAGGTGAGCAAATTCCACTGCACGTTTAAGCTCATCAAAATCAAAATTGTCAGCTGAAGCACGGGCACCAAAGTGATTGCCGGCTAAATATACCGCATCTGCGCCAGCCTCAACTGCAGCAATTAGCGATTCAAAATTGCCGGCCGGAGCTAATAATTCGATCGTTTTTGACATATCAATAGAACTTAACAAAAATGAATTAGGATTCGATAACAACACGATTGCGGCCGCCTTCTTTTGCGCGATATAAAGCATTGTCGGCACGAATGAAAACCTGATCTTCTGTTTCACCAGGTCGAGCTGCAGCCACACCAACACTAACCGTACGATGACCAACTTCATCAAATTCAAAAACTTCAACTTCTCGTCTAAGCCGTTCAGCAACTTTTCCAGCACCTTCTGCATTATAGCCTGGAAGAAGAACAATAAATTCTTCACCGCCCCAACGG
>JAFUTM010000040.1 GCA_017484235.1 Selenomonadaceae bacterium | reverse complement strand
TTGAATATACTTAGTAAAAGTAAAGTTGTGTCCCTAGAGGGGCTATACAATAGAGGCGAACTGGACACGCCTGTAAGAATAAGGCACGCATAGCGTGTTTGTTGGTCAAGCTGCATAGGCTTAACGAAGCTGAGAGGCAAGGCTAACTAACAGGCTGTGCCTGCAAACTTCTTAAATGGAGACACTGAAAAACTACTCGTCTCCTAGAACCCTGCGACTTTAGTCGTGGGAGGTTCAGATTGACTATGACCTGAATAATAGTGTATAGTATTTATCGTGGAAGGAGCGATTAATTATGAATTTAAAAGAAGCATTTCAAGTGCAAAATATAATCAATGACCTTTTCGATCACGCAAAGTCTTACTTAATGGAAACTAACAATGTCGTGACTGTTAAAGAAAAGCATTTTCGCAGCAAGGCTGTTGACGGGCAGCCCGATGAAGAAATAGATGTGACAGATTTTAATTCTAAAAAATTTCCAGCTGAATATGTTATTGAGTTTATTATAAGATTAATAGATGAACGTGAAAAGCTTGCACACGCGATCCGGTCTGCAAAGTCCAATATGGACTTCGATCTCGACGCGGCAGTTGATTCAAATAAAAAGCGCCACTCATTAGCTGAGGCGTTGGATTGGATGGCGCGTCTCCAGAGTACGCATACTATACATAAAAATCTTGGTCGTGGATATGTCTTTAATAAAGAAGGCAATCAAACTGAGTATCGTTATGATATTGAGCGCATACAGACTATTGATTTTGACCGCAATAAGCTGCGTAAACGGATTAAGGACTTATATTTAAAAGCTGATAAAATTTCTAACGATATAGATGCCGCACTGATTCACACTCAAGTTGATTATGTATTTCCATTTGATACTCACGGCGACAATGATTCTATAATCGAAGATTATATTAATTTGAATCATAAATCATAAGTAAAAATAAGCGGCTGCTTGAATAGGAGCAGACGACGTTGCTTTCTTCGGTTCAGGTGCAGATGAACTACGAGGCTGCACAACAAATATTAATTGATGTGAAAAATCAATATTAATTGTTAGATCAAATGATGATCTGTTAATTCGTTTCAATACTTCTTAATTTCCAGATTACATCATTACAAATGTACGTTATATTGTTAATTCCAAATAACAAACACACGGTTCCGCAAGCTGATTAATTCTATCTGTCAAAAACATTAGAGTATACTCAGGTGCTCGTGCCGCTCTTGATGTCGATGACAAATTGGAGAAAGCAATTTAATTCTGCTTCTATTCAGTCAGCCGATTAATATAAAAAGTTTAAAAGATTTTTATGTGTTATTTTTTAGTGTTCGGAGGTGTTTTGTATGAAAAAAATTGTAGTGGCCTTTATGATGGTGGCAGTTGTTTTTATGACTGCCGGTCAAAATAATAATGCGGAAGCAAGAGATGTTTACTGTGGAACTTATCGAGACGGAAACGAAGCATATTTAATGACCGAGACAATTAGAACTAATGATTCTGAACTGTATTGTACAGTTAAGGCAGTAAAGGGTAGAAATCTATTCTATATTAATTATAAATTTTCACCTGGAAGAGGAATTTGGTATTCAAATTCTCAAGGATTTAGTGGAGAATGCGATCAATATAAAACTCCTATTGCTTGGCGTATCTGGAGTGAAGCCAGTAAATATTGGTAAAAATTTTTGAGCAGGGAAACCTGCTTTTTTGTATGAAAAATTTTACGAAATAAAAAAGCGGCTTCTATCCAAATATGACAAGCCGCTTTTTTGTGCATTTTTCTAAATGTTATGGATTTTACAATAATGATTTAAAAATTCAATGGCAAGACTTTCTTCAGGTGTACCGCGTTTTATTTCAGCTGCCATCTTTAAAAATTGAACGGCGTCTTCATCTTCAAAGTAACGATACAGACCACTCACCCAGCGTTTTTTTGAAGGGCGGACGGCATTTCTGTAAACTGACCAGAACTTTGCTTTCTTCATCTCTTTAGGAAAAAATTGTAAACGATATTTTTTATCGGCCGTCACACAATGAGAGTAATCATACTTATTGATGACGACCTTATCAATCAAAAACATTGCAAATATAACACGATTGCCGCGTTTATCCTCTGGATTAACCGTAGTTAGTACACAAAGGTGATTAGGCAATTCTTCAGAAAAATTAAAATGTCTGATGCGACCAATTGAATTGATGCCGGCGGAGGCGATCCAATCTCGCAGAGCGCAGCTCTCATAACATACAAATGGTCCATTATATTCTGGCTGCCAATTATCTTCCAACTCCGTGCGCGTTATCTCAAAATCCCAATACTGTTTGCAAAGGCAGATTTCATTTGAACACCAGGCATTTTTCTGCAGCTCAATGTTATATTCAATCATCTCATCACTGCAAATTCCATTGAAGCCAACACTTTGATTAGTTATTCCGCCGTCGCAATAGTTCATCTTAAATGCAATGTTTGCCATATTAGTATCACCAAATTAATCAGTCTACACCATATTGTTACAACTATCTTAATTGCCGTGTACGTCGTTTTGATTTTAACAGTGGCTCAGATACATTTTCGTTAAACCATTGGATTATTGGCCCCATCATAAAAGCTGTTATTACGGTTCCAAGTCCAATATCCGCTGCATAAATCCAGCCAACAATCACGCAAATTAAATCCGTAGTTATTCTGCATACTCTGAAAGCCGCAACTTTATAATCATTTGCTGCCATCAATGCTATTGCATCATAAGCGGAAACGCCAAGATCAGCTGTAAAATATAGTGAAGCAGCGGCACTTAAAATTATGATGTTGACTATCAACAATATGAGACGGAAAGTCATACTCGGATTAACAATTAAATTACTCATAATCCAATGAGTAAAATCCGCCATAAAGCCAATGCCAAACAAGTTAATAATCGTTGCAATTCCTATGTATCGCCTCTGCAAAATAAAGACGACGACAAGGAGAAGTCCAATTATAATCACGTACCAGGTACTGTAAGTTGAATTGAAGATGTTAGCAATGCCTGTGACAAAACAAGTAAACGGATCCGCGCCAAGCAAAACCGTTTGGAATATGCCGACACATACACCGGTTAGGATTACGCCAACCAGCGCCATTATAATTCTTAATTTTTTTTCGCTCATATCATTCTGCCATTTTTATAACATAAATTCTTGACCAGAAGTCAGTGCAGTGCTGTCCTTCTTCGCGGCTTGATTCGCCAGCGGAGAAATCCGTTGTTATAAGGCCAATATTCATCAGTTCACTGCCAGAGAAAGTGCCCAAAACAGTTTTATCATCTATACTGACTTCATAACGGCGACTTTCATCAAGACCAAATAGTTTAATCCGGCGATATTCGCTGCAAATATCGTTAAGAACTTTATAGTAACCGACAATAGCGGTCTTCTTCTTTTCAGAAACCACAAGCCACGCCGCAATATTACCGTCAAATGGACTCTTTAAGCGATAGAATGTGCCGTGCTGAATGATGTTGCGATAGCGTTTCATAAAGTTAATCTGTTCTTTGACTTCGGCAAGCTCCTCATCACTGAGCTTAGACAGATCGAGTTCATAGCCGAATGTTCCAAAATAAGCAACGTCACCGCGCAGCTTTAACGGCGTATTACGGAACAATTGATGATTAGGAGTTACTGAAACGTGTGCGCCCATTGAACTGACCGGATAGACGTAAGATGTGCCATACTGAATTTTGATACGTTCCACGCCGTCGGAATCAT
Organism: Selenomonadaceae bacterium; assembly: GCA_017484235.1. Lineage (GTDB taxonomy): Bacteria > Bacillota > Negativicutes > Selenomonadales > Selenomonadaceae > Quinella. Next base: position 34,177 of record JAFUTM010000040.1, on the reverse strand, counting down.
CACTCGTCCACGCCTGCGGTGCATAATAAAGCATACCTGGATCAAAACGCCCGCCACCCGACGCGCAGGACTCAAATAAAATATGCGGAAATTCATTTGTCAGACGCTCATAAAGATCATAAACACCTAAAATATAACGGTGGAAGATTTCGCCCTGCTGCTCTGCCGGATAAGCGACGGAGTAACACTCAGTTATTGAGCGATTCATATCCCATTTTATATACTCAATATTAGCAGAACGCAGAATCTTGGCAACTAAATCATAAATATAATCGACGACTTCAATGCGTGAGAAATCCAAAACGTACTGATTACGACCGTGCGAGGTCCTGCGATTCGGCACGTGCAGAATCCAGTCTGGGTGATTGCGGTAAAGCTCACTGTCTTTGTTAGCCATTTCAAGTTCAAACCACAGACCAAATTTTAAATCAAGTGCATTAATCTTTTCGGCAATGCCCTTAACGTCGTTTGGCAGACGGTCTTTGTTTGCCCACCAATCGCCAAGACCGCTGGTGTCACTTGTTCGCGTGCCGAACCAGCCGTCGTCCAGCACAAACATTTCCACGCCGACATCTTTTGCCGTCTTAGCAATGTTAATCAACTTATCCTCAGTAAAGTCAAAATAAGTGGCTTCCCAGTTATTAATAAGAATCGGACGTTCACGATCACGCCATATGCCGTGCGCCAGTCTCGTCCGATAAAGTTTATGATAAGTCTGGCTAAGTGCATTGAGTCCACTGCTTGAATAAACTAAAACTGCTTCCGGCGTTTGGAATGTTTCACCGGATTTAAGCTGCCAGTCAAATTGAAATGGATTGATACCCATAGTCAAGCGTGTGACGTTAAATGTATCAACCTCAGCCTGCGCTAAAAAGTTGCCGCTGTAGATAAGCGAACAGCCGACTGCTTCGCCCTGAGCTTCATCAGTATTCGGACGTTTTAAAATGATAAATGGATTATGCACGTGACTGGAATGGCCTCTGAGACTGCCAATTGATTGAATACCCTGTGCAAGTCGATGATCTTTGCGATAACGTTCACGACTCCACCAGCCGGAGAACTGAACAAAATCATAATCGGCGTCCGGCAAGTCCAGCGACAAACTCATAGCACGCATTATATGATATGTATTATCACTGCAATTTTTAAATTCCACACTGCGGGCTATGGCATCAAAATTTTTAAAAATCGTATACTTTAAAATAATTTCAACGTTAATCAACTCATCGCATAATACAATCTCCAGCGTATCGGCTTCGTCGTCGTTCTCAACGTAAGTTGCAGGCAGGCCGGCGAGTTTGCTTTTACCGGAATAAATTTGATGTGATTTATAAATAAAATTGGTGATGCGGCTGCCATTCGGCTGAAGGATTTCAAATGCCGGAATTCTGAAATCGGTTGAGCCGTGCGACGGATATTCCTGTTTCATATGTTCAAGTGAAAAGCCATATTCGCCTTCAAAAACATATGACGACATTGGGCGTTTGCTTTCTTCAACGAGGTAGCTGTAATCTTCATTGTCTGGTACGCGCTGTCCAAAATAGAGCTGGCCAATCTGATTGTTACGCAAAACTTTCATCAAATAGCTGATTCTGTCGTTAAACAGATGAAACTGTTGCGTCTCAGCATTATAAGTAATACCCATATCTATCACCTCATATATTTTAATTAGGAATTAGGAATGAGGAATGCTGAATTATTTCAATTGTGCATTATTTTAATTCCTCATTCCTAATTTACAATTCCTCATTATTATTAGTTGGTTTCGTCGTCGACTTTGAGTACGGCCATAAAGGCCTCCTGCGGCAAGTCGACACTTCCTACGGCTTTCATGCGTTTCTTGCCTTCTTTTTGTTTCTCAAGTAGTTTGCGTTTACGTGAAACATCACCGCCGTAACACTTAGCTAAAACATCTTTGCGACGAGCTTTAACCGTTTCACGAGCAATGATACGCCCGCCGATTGCCGCCTGTACCGGTATATCAAACAATTGTTCCGGTATCAACCGCTTAAGCTTCAGCGCCAATGCCCGACCAACTCGTGCGGCGCGTGTCTTATGCACAATTGCTGACAATGCATCGACCATTTCACCATTGAGCAAAATATCTAACTTAACCAATTCTGACTCATTGTAACCGCTAAGTTCATAATCCAGACTGGCATAGCCACGTGTCATAGACTTTAATTTATCAAAAAAGTCGTAAATTATCTCATTGAGCGGAATCTCATAAGTTATCATAACACGCGTCTTATCAATATAGTCCATTGATTTATAAGTGCCGCGCTTTTCCTGGCTGAGTTCCATAACGGCACCAATATAATCAGACGGAACAATAACCGTTGCCTTAACGACTGGTTCTTCAATAAATTTAATTTCAGTTGCAGGTGGCAGTGCAGCCGGATTGTCAATGGTCAATTTCTCGCCGTTAGTTTTGGTGACTTTGTAGACAACTGACGGTGCCGTCGTCACAAGTTTTAATTTATATTCTCGTTCCAGTCGTTCCTGTATAACGTCCATATGCAATAAACCTAAAAAGCCGCATCGGAAGCCGAATCCTAATGCCGCCGACGTTTCCGGTTCAAACACTAAGGCTGCATCATTTAACTGCAATTTTTCAAGAGCGTCCTTTAAGTTATCGTAGTCGGCACTATCAGTTGGATAGAGACCACAGAAAACCATTGGCACCGGCGCACGATAACCAGAGAGTGCCTGTGCCGGTTTTTCGATACTTGTAATTGTGTCACCGACTCGAACGTCACGTACATCTTTAAGCGAGCCGCATATATATCCGACTTCACCGGCGGAAAGTTTGCCGGATTCGATCATCGACGGCGCAAAATATCCAATTTCCGTTGCTTCAAATTCTTTTCCGGTTGCAATCAACTTGAGTTTGTCGCCCTTTTTTACAGAACCGTCGAATATACGAACGTGGGCAACCGCACCTTTGTACGAATCAAAATAAGAGTCGAAAATCAACGCCTGCAGCGGTTTAGTCGCTTCTCCGTCAGGTGGTGGAATTTTTTTGACAATGGCTTCTAAGATATCGTTGATGCCTTCACCGGTTTTGGCACTGCAATGAATTGCTTCAGAGGCATCAAGTCCAATCGCCTCTTCAATTTCTTCTTTGACGCGTTCCGGTTCAGCACTCGGCAGGTCAATTTTGTTTATAACCGGAATAATTTCTAAATCATTGTCAAGCGCAAGGTAGACATTTGAAAGTGTTTGAGCTTCAACGCCCTGCGATGCGTCGACGACTAATAAGGCACCTTCGCACGCCGCAAGACTCCGCGAAACCTCATAAGTAAAATCGACGTGACCAGGCGTGTCAATTAAATTCAATATATATTCGTTTCCGTCATTTGCAGTATATTTTAAACGAACGGTCTGCGCCTTAATCGTAATGCCGCGTTCGCGTTCCAGTTCCATATTGTCTAAAAGCTGATCTGCCATATCGCGTTTCTCGACGGTGCCAGTCGTCTCAATAAGCCGATCAGCTAAAGTGGATTTGCCGTGATCAATGTGAGCAATGATTGAAAAGTTTCTGATTTTATTATTCACCAATTTCGTCCTCTCATTAATGTATTTAATTTATTATATAATATGCTTAAATAAAATACAAGTATTTGAAAATAATGTATGGTTGCAAAAATTATAGACATATGAGATGTTTTGTGATAAAATTTTTTAATTGATGTAACAATAAATACTATATAAGGAGAAATCATTTTTATGCCTGTAATGGAATATTTGGAACGCAACGCTGAGTTGTATGGCGATGAGGTTGCACTTGTTGAAGTGAATCCAGCTGAGCCGGACAGTCGGCGTATGAGCTGGAAGGAATACAGCCTTATTGAATCGAATCGTTTTGAACCTTATCGCCGTGAAATAACCTGGAGTATTTTTGACGAGAAGGCCAATCGCTGTGCCAATCTGCTGTTGGAACGCGGCGTTCGCAAGGGTGACAAAGTTGCAATTATAATGTACAACTGTCTTGAGTGGCTGCCTATTTATTTTGGAATTTTAAAGACCGGAGCAATTGCCGTGCCTTTTAACTTTCGTTATGACGCCGCTGAAATTCTATACTGCGCGGAACTGGCAGAAGTTGATGTAATTATCTTTGGCAGTGAGTTTATCGGCAGAATTGAAGTCAATGCGGAACGTCTGTCACACGGCAGACTTTTAATTTACGTCGGTGACAACTGCCCAAGTTTTGCCGAGAGTTATCATATGCTCGTTGCTGACTGTTCAAGTCATAAGCCGGACGTGCCAGAGATAACGGACGACGACTTTGGTGCAATTTATTTTTCATCTGGTACAACCGGATTTCCAAAAGCGATATTACATAAGCATCAATCTTTGACGCAGGCGGCACAAATGGAACAGAAACACCATAGGACTTCGCGTGAGGATTGTTTCTTATGTATACCGCCGTTGTATCATACCGGTGCTAAATTTCACTGGATGGGCAGTCTGGTTGCCGGCAGTCGAGCTGCCCTTCTCAAGGGCACTAAGCCGGAAATCATTCTCGACACGGTATCAAAAGAACAATGCACAATAGTCTGGTTGCTTGTGCCTTGGGCGCAGGATATAGTTGATGCACTCGACAGAGGAGATTTAAAACTTTCGGATTATAATCTGGATCAATGGCGCCTTATGCACATTGGAGCACAGCCAGTGCCGCCAAGTTTAATTCGCCGCTGGAAAAAGTATTTTCCACATCACGATTATGATACAAATTATGGTTTATCTGAATCAACTGGTCCGGGCTGCGTACATCTCGGTCTGGAGAATATAAGCAAAGTCGGTGCCATTGGCGTTCCAGGTTATCGTTGGCAATGCAAGATAATTGACGAAAACGGTGCAGAAGTTCAACACGGTGAAGTCGGCGAACTTTGCGTCAAAGGGCCTGGCGTGATGACCTGTTATTATAACGACGATAAAGCCACATCTGAAGTTTTAATTGACGGCTGGCTTTTAACTGGTGATATGGCAATGCAAGACGAAGACGGATTTTATTTTCTTGTCGATCGCAAAAAAGATGTTATCGTCTGTGGCGGTGAAAATATTTATCCTGTTCAGATTGAAGATTTTTTGCATAAATTTGATAAAGTCAAAGATGTTGCTGTCATCGGTCTGCCGGATAGACGTTTAGGAGAAATCAGCGCGGCGATTGTCGAAATTAAAGAAGGTATGTCCTGTACTGAAGATGAGATTAATAAGTTCTGTATGGAGCTGCCACGATATAAACGCCCGCGTAAAATCATCTTCGCTGATATTCCGCGCAACGCCACTGGTAAAATTGAAAAACCAGCTTTACGTAAACGCTATGGCGCCGATAAGCTGGTCACGCTCGAAAACAGAAGTTAATACAAATATTATAATATAATCAATAAAAAAGCGAAACACTCATTGTTAATTACGAAGTGTTTCGCTAATTTTTTATAAACTTATAATAATTTCAATTTAATCAAACGACCTAATTAAACAATCGGCTTAGAAGAACCATTCACAACGACCGAAGAGTTTTTCAGCATCTTGACCGTTATGGAGCTGTTCACCTTTGAAATAAATGCCCTTGAGCTGGATATTTTTCATAATAGTAATTTGTGTGCCAAATTCCCAGCCTTTGGTGTTGTACATTGCGCCATCGTTTGCGCCGTCCATTGAGACGTTCATACCTTGATAACGATATGATGCATAAGCCATCCAAGTACCTGGTCTGTCTCTCTTTGCCTGACCATAATTGAGCTCAACTACGTGAGAATGTTTATAGTAATCAGCTTTGGTATTGCGGAGATATGCGCCTACAACACCGAATTTACCAAAACGGAAAGTTGGTGCAACTTCCCAAATGTTTGCATCATCTTCGCTCATATTATCGGTATAAGCAGAATTGCGGAAGATGTCTGACTGGAAGTGATAATACGCACCTGTCAAGGATAAGACTTTTCCTGGCTTATAAGTTAAAGCGATACTTTGCACGTTGAGCGGATCATTGCTTTTATATTTGCTACCAGTATTAAGACCACCATTATAATTTATTAAATGATTGACAGAATCATCATACCTCAAGTTATCACTTGTATTAAGACGACCGACACGAATTTGTGTTCTTAAAACTTTACCGAAATTAACTTCAGCACCGCTCATTTCATTGAAGAACATCATATTGCGGTCATAGTTCGTAAGATCGTCAAACAAACCAACTTTAAGATTGAGACTGCCATACTGACCTTCAGCCCAACCGCGCTGCATCTTTAAATCTCCGCTGGTATTTGTAGACATTTCATCAGAAGCATCAATACGTGCTTTGAGTTTCCAATGATTATTAACTTCCATTACTGGTTCCAAACGGAGAAGGTTTTCATTGACATTATTTCTATGCTGTTTTTGACCATAAGCTTTGTCAAAACGGTTACTCTGATAAGTGTAACGCATTTCACCGTGCCACTGTACTTTATCAGCATATTTTTCAAGTTCAGCAACGCGAACGCCGAGACTTTGAAGCTCTTCGCTGAACTCAGCCGCAAGACGATCAAGAGCAGCTTTATCAGTGCCGCTGATGTCGGTTCTTGCAAGAGCCTTCGCAACCATCTGAGCAACTTCGTAACGAGTGATAGGACGTTTGCCTTGGAAAGTACCATCGCCCATACCATCGATAACGCGCTTGCCGTCAGCAGTGTACGTATTGTAAAGCTGCATTACGGACTGATACGCCCAATGGTCTGGATCTAAATCACTAAAAGGACTTGCCGCTGCAAATGTTGTTGACGCCACACCAACGACTAATGCGGTCGTCATTGCTGAAACAATTTTCTTGTTCATAAAAATTCCTCCTAATCATTTTGACGTAAATTCATTCATTTACGTCACATTAATTATATTATATATTCATAAAAAGTGCAAGTCAACATAAATTGAACAAATAACTATAAACATAAAATGAACATAAAAACAAATCGAAACAACAAATGAATTTATTTGAACTTTTGCACTTTAATAAATAAATTATAGCAACTATCTAAAAAAATTTCAATATAAATTTTATATTTTTTTTACGCTAATTGATAATCGTAATCATTATGTTAAATAAAATTAAAAAAAAGTTAAAATTAACATAAAACAAACATAAATTGTATTGACTTTTATGTTTAATTAGTTTTATAATTTAATACATAGATCAGGACGATCAATGGAGAGTTGGCAGACTGGAAAGACGGAACGATCCAAGTTTACCATAACGGAAAGGCAGGCGATTTTTAAATGAGCAAAATTTCTGAGATGACTCGCGACAAATGGATAATGAGTACATTTCCAGAATGGGGAACGTGGCTGGTTGAGGACATTGAATCAGCAGTAGTTCCTGAAGGTCAAGTGGCAATGTGGTGGCTGGGTTGCACCGGAATTTGGTTTAAAACACCAGGTGGCGCAAACATCACGATTGATCTGTGGTGTGGAAACGGAAAACGCACACACGGTGACGGCAAAATGAAGGTTGGTCATCAAATGGCCAATATGTGCGGCTGCCGCAATATGCAGCCTAATCTTCGTAATGTTCCGTTTGTAATTGATCCGTTTGCATTTAAGCAAGTGGACGCTGTACTTGCAACGCATTATCATCAGGATCATATGTCAGCAGAATGGGCAGCACACGTGATTAACAGTGGAATGACTACCATTGAAAATGGCAAAGAAATTCCAGTTCCGTTTATCGGACCTAAAAAATCCGTTGAAACTTGGGTTAAATGGGGCGTTCCTCAAGAACGCTGCCGTGAGGTAAAACCTGGTGACACTTTCAAAATTAAGGACATTGAAATTGTCTGTCTTGACAGTTTCGATCGTACTTGTATTGTTACAACAGATTCAACTGGACCAGATCGTGAAGAATTGACTGGCAAATGCCCAACCGATATGGACGAGAAAGCCGTTAATTATCTGCTCAAAACTCCAGGCGGCAACATCTATCATTCTGGCGATTCACACTTCTCAATCTACTTTGCAAAACACGGCAAAGATTATGATATTGATGTTGCATTTGGTTCATTTGGTGAAAACCCAATTGGTATGCAGGATAAGATGACTTCAATTGATGTTCTCCGTATGGCTGAGAACCTTCAGTGTAAAGTCGTCGTTCCTATTCATTGGGACGTTTGGACTAACTTCCAGGCAGACTGTGAAGAAATTAAATTATTGTACGACTTCAAGAAAGATCGCAATGAATATAAATTCCATCCGTTCTTCTGGCAGGTCGGTGGCAAGTATGTCTATCCACAAGATAAAGATAAACTTTACTATCACCACCAGAGAGGCTTCGAAGATTGCTTCGAGCATCCACAGAATATTCCATTCAGATCTTGTTTGTAATTTAAGAAACGCCGCTTAATTATAAATCTGTACTCTTTGAAAGACGCTATTTTATAAATATTTTTGGAATAAGACTACAAAAAATGCTCCTGACATTGTATAATATAAATATTTATACTAAATATTTGGTAAAGTAGCGTCTTAAAGGAGTCAGGTGCATGAAAAATAATCAAAAGGCTGTGCAGAAACGCCGTCAAAATATATTACAAATGGTCATTGAAAAAGGCGAAATCACTGTTGGAGACATTGCAAAAAATTGTAATATATCGGAAATGACGGTACGTCGTGACCTCCAAATTATGGAAGATCGAAAATTACTCTATCGAATTCACGGTGGAGCCAGTTCGTTGGAAAGAGTCGATGAAGTGAAACGTTTTGGGGAAAATGTCAACTTGTGCAGAAATCGTATATCAGCATATGCATCAAAATATGTTCAAGATGGAGATTCTTTATTTATTAATGGCAGTAGAACCGCTTTAAATATGCTCAAGTACATCAATAATAAAAAAGTTTTAGTACACACCAATAATGGCTGGGCAATCAATGAAAAATATCCTGAAGGTGTAACTGTGTGTCTTACTGGTGGTGAAGTGAGAAATCACGTCATGGTCGGTGAGTACGTTATGAGATATTTATTGTCCATTACGGTAGATAAAATTTTCATTGGTTGTGCTGCGGTTTATGATGATGGTGAGTTTAGGTATGACATTCCTACAGAAATTGGTATAAACGAGTCGATGATCAGTCGGAATAATCATAAGATTTATGTTTTGGCAGATCATAGTAAGTTTCAACAACGTGAAAATAATAAAAATCTTTATGGCAGCACGACTTATGAACGGCAAATTGTTTTGATTACAGATGAAAAAACGGATCCGACGATGATAGAAAAGCTCCGTCAGAGCGGTATGGAGATTGTTATTGTACCTTTAAAATAAAGTTTATAGTTTTTAAATGTACTTGCATTAAGTTTATCTTATGTTTAATTGGAGGCATTGTCTATGTTTAAAGAACTTGTTGCTAAAAAAAGATATTCTTTCCATGAAGGCTTTGATGATTGGCGTGATGCTGTTCGTGCAGCTTGCCAGCCACTTCTTGATGATGGCACAATCACTCCTATTTATCCAGATGAAATCATCAAAAAAGTTGAAGAACTTGGACCTTATATTGTTATTGCACCAAATATCTGCATTCCACACGCACAGGAAGGCGTCGGCGTCAACGATACTGCTATGTGCTTTATGAAGACTGAAAAACCAGTGCATTTTGATCCAAATGATCCGGAAAAAGATGCACGTATTTTTGTTGTTCTTGCATCAACAAATAATAATGTACATCTCGAAAATCTCAGCGCATTGTCCGAAACGCTTTCAGATGAGGATATTGTTGCAAAAGTTCTCGAAGCTAAAACTCCAGAAGATTTGGTTAAAATCGAGGAATAAACTAAACATCAACGGCGGTTCCTCCATCGACAATATAGGTGGAGGATTTCGCCGATGTTAATAAAAATCTTTAAATAAAGGAGGATATTTATGGAAATCTTGCTTGGTATTTGGGAATTCTTCCAAAACAATATTCTGACAAAACCGCAATTTTTCATTGGATTTATAGTCTTTGTCGGATATACACTTTTGGGTAAACCAATTTACGAATGTATAGCTGGATTCATTAAGGCAACGGTCGGTTATATGATTCTGGGCGTTGCATCAGGCGGCTTGGTTGGAAACTTCCGTCCAGTGCTTGCCGGTCTGAAAGATCGTTTTGAACTTTCAGCAGCAGTTATTGACCCATATTTTGGACAGACGGCAGCACAAATGTCCGTCGAAAATGTTGGACGTTCTTTCTCAATGATGATGATGGTTCTTCTCATCGCTTTCTTTATGAACATGCTCCTCGTTTTCTTCCGCAAATATACGAAGATCAGAACCTTATTCATCACCGGTCACGTCATGGTTCAGCAATCCTCAACAGCTTTGTGGCTCGTTCTGTTCTGCTTCCCGCAGCTCCAGGATCCACAGGTTGTCATGATGCTGGGTGTACTTTTGGGAACTTATTGGTCAGTCGCTTCTAACCTCACAGTTGAGCCTGTCGCTAAACTCACTGAGGGCGGCGGCTTTGCAACAGGTCACCAACAGATGGTCGGTATTTTCTTGGTATCAAAACTTGCCAAAAAGATCGGCGATCCGAAAAAGAATCTTGATACATTAAAACTTCCAGGATTCCTTTCAATCTTTAATGAAAACGTCGTTGCAACAGGCGTATTGATGACCATATTCTTCGGCGCAATCATTACTGTTTTGGGTCCAGACCTTATGCACAGTATTGATAAGAGTTTTTCACCAAAACAAAACTTTGTATTCTACATCGTTGAAAAATCTTTCTATTTCGCAGTTTACTTGACCATACTGCAGCTTGGTGTTCGTATGTTCGTCTCGGAACTCACGAACTCTTTCCAAGGTATTTCGGAAAAACTCCTTCCTGGCTCACTTCCGGCTGTCGACTGCGCCGCAACTTATGGCTTTGGTCATCCTAACGCAGTAACCATCGGCTTCTTGTTCGGTGCTGTAGGTCAGTTCCTCGCCATTATCGGTCTTATCGTCTTTAACAGTCCAATACTTATAATCTCCGGCTTCGTTCCGCTGTTCTTTGATAACGCAACTTTCGCAGTATTTGCCAACCGTCTCGGTGGTATTCGTGCAGCGGCAATTATTCCATTCTTCAGTGGTATGATCCAAGTTCTCGGCGGTGCCTTTGCAGCTTATTACTTCACAACAGGTAACTTCGGTGGCTGGCACGGCAACTTCGACTGGGATACTTTGTGGCCATTAATCGGTGTTATAATGAATAATCTGCAATTTGTTGGTGTAGGTTTAGTTGTTATCTGCTTGCTTGCAATTCCGCAGATTATTTACTACAAAAACAAGGATACTTATTTCTTGATAGCTGAAGACTTCGATCAATATAAAGAAGTTATGGCTAAAAAGCAGGGCGTATCCGTTGATGAAGTAGTTATTGACTGACGGTCAACAGATTATAACTTAAATTTAGTTGTAAATTAGCAGTATTCCATAGAATTTTCAGGGATATTGTGATATAATTAATTCATAGCAGTTCAAATTAATAATACAAATTAATTTTATAATTGGAAGGGGAAATTTTTAATGGCAAAATTGAAAGTTATCGCAGCTTGCGGCAGTGGAATGGGTTCTTCACAGATCATCAAGATGAAACTCGAAAAAGTTTTCAAAAAGCTTGGTCTCGAAGCTGACATCTATCATACCAACGTTGGCGATGCAAAATCTCAGGCTAACAACTATGATGTCGTTTTCTGCTCCGAATCACTGCTCGGCACCTTCAACAACACGACTGCTACAGTTATCGGTTTGAAGAATCTCCTCTCGGAAAAAGAAATGACCGACAAGATTCAAGAAAAACTTATCGATAAGAAATAATTACCAATTTACAATTAAAGTGCAGAATTAAAAGTTTTTATGTCAGGGTGGGCGCAGGCACAGCCTGTTGGTGGGTACGACATAAAAATTTTTTTTTACAAATTTGATTAAAAATTTGATTCTGCATTTTTAATTAAACAATAATAATTTCTGAATTTTCCGTGTATTAAGTAAAAATCATTAATTTGTATTGGAGGGCTATCGATGCTTGAAGAACTCAAAAAAGCAGTATATGAGGCAAATATGGAACTGCCAAAACGTCATCTCGTAACATACACTTGGGGCAATGTCAGCGGTATTGATCGTGCAAGCGGTCTTTTTGTAATTAAACCGTCCGGAGTTGAATATGAAGAGTTGAAACCGGAAGATCTGGTTGTGGTTGACCTTGACGGCAACAAAGTTGAGGGTAAACTCAGACCGTCTTCTGACACTGAAACACATCGCATTTTGTATAAAGCATTTCCAGAAATCGGCGGTATCGTTCATACCCATAGTCCGCACGCTGTATCTTGGGCACAAGCGGCTCGTGATATTCCGGCCTATGGCACGACGCACGCCGATTATTTTTATGGCGATATTCCCTGCACTCGCAGCTTGACGAAAGCTGAAATCGAAGAAGCTTACGAACTTAACACCGGCAATGTAATCGTCGAAACCTTCAAAACTCGCAATATCAATCCAGTGTACGTTCCAGCAGTTATTTGTGCTAATCACGGACCTTTCACTTGGGGCAAAGATGCGGCGCAGGCAGTTTATCATTCCGTCGTTCTGGAAGAAGTTTCGCGTATGGCAACTTTCACTGAGATTAACAATCCTAAAGTTGAGCGTGCTCCACAACACATTCAAGATAAACATTTTATGCGTAAACACGGACCAAATGCTTATTATGGTCAAGCATAAATTTTGCGTGTTGTAATTTATGATAGACATCGGTTTCATAAATTTTAAATGTGAGGTGTTATGATGAAGAACTATCTTTTGGGTTTGTATGAAAAGGCTATGCCTGGAAATCTGACTTGGGCTGAAAAACTGCAGGCAGCAAAAAATGCCGGATTCGATTATGTTGAGATGAGTATTGATGAGACTGATGAAAAATTAGCGCGTCTCGATATGACTGACGGCGAAGTTGACGAAATTATTGCAGCAATGCGTGCAGTTAATTTGCCGTTCCGTTCAATTTGTCTCAGTGGTCATCGTAAATATCCACTCGGCTGCCCAGATCCACAAAAACAGGCACGCAGTCTTGAAATTATGGAAAAAGCTGTTAAACTTGCTGCCAGACTGGGCATCAGAACAATTCAGCTCGCTGGCTACGACGTTTATTATGAAGAAGGCACCGAACAAACTCGTGCAGACTTTTTAACCAATCTCAAAAAGTCAACATTAATGGCGGCTAAAGAAGGCGTGCAGCTCGGCTTTGAGACAATGGAGACGCCGTTTATGGATAACGTAAAAAAAGCTATGTATTACGTTGATCTTGTAAATTCACCATATTTGGGCGTTTATCCAGATGTTGGAAATATCACTAACGCATCATTATTGTATGGTGATGATGTTTCAGAAGATTTACAAATTGGCGCAGGTCATATAGTCGCTGTCCATTTGAAAGAAACTGTACCTGGCAAATATCGTGAGATTCCATATGGCACCGGTCACGTTGATTTTGAGAAAGTTATCAAAACTTCTTGGGAATTGGGCGTTCGCCGCTACGTAACGGAGTTCTGGTATGTCAAAGGTGTTACCACCGACTGGAAAGCTGAACTTGACAAGGCTAACAAATTTATTCGTGCCTATTTCGATAAAATTGCTAACTAAATTTGATAATGATTAATGATAATTTAATGAAAATATGGAGGCAACTTTCATGAAAGTCAACAAAAAAGTAATTGGCGAGTTGGAAAAATGCTATGCGATGACAATGCTGCACTATAATGGTAAAGATCATTTTCTCGTTGCAGCTGAAAAAGTCAACGAGTGCCGTCTCTATGATCTTGATGGCAATCAAGAAGAAGTACTCTGGAGCGAACCAGGCGGAATTATGACGATGCAGCAGGTTCCTGGCAGCAATGGTCAGTTTCTGTCAACACGTAAATTCTATTCGCCTAACGACAGTAAAAATGCATCAATCGTCGTTGTCACACCAATGGGCAAGGACGATTGGGAAGTTCGCGTTTTAGTTAAACTGCCATTTGTACATCGTTTTGATATTCTTCAGGCCGGCGGCAAAAATTATTTGATCGCTTGCTGCCTCAAGACTGATCACGAATACAAAGATGATTGGCGTTTTCCAGGTAAGGTCTGCGTTGCTGAACTGCCAGACGATCTTTCAACTTATACTTATGATCATCAGCTTGAGATGAAAACTATCAAAGACGGTATGTTGAAGAATCACGGCTATTATCGTCACGTTGAAAAGGACGGCTCAACCAGCAGTATCGTATCCTGTGACAATGGCGTTTATCAATTCTTCCCACCTCAAACGCCAGGTGGTGAATGGCGCGTTGAAGAACTCATTAATGATCCGGCAAGTGACGGACTGCTTCTTGACATCAATCAAGATGGCGAAGAAGAACTCTGCGTTATTACGCCGTTTCACGGTGACACAATTAAAATTTATCAAAAGAAGAACGGCAAATATGAGCTGGATTATACTTATCCAGAAAAACTTGACTTCCTGCACGCGATATTTGGCGGCAAAATCTGTGGCAAGCCAACCTGGATTCTTGGTCATCGCAAAGGCGAACGCTATCTGCTTGCGTTTACTTATGACAAGGAGAAAGGCTACGTTGCACAGGAGATGGACAAAGGCTGCGGCGCGGCAAATGTTATGCATTTCGTCAAAGACGGTAAAGATTATATTGTGGCTACTAATCGTGAAGTCAATGAAATTGCAATGTATGAGCTGACCGAATAATTTATACATCGTTAAATCAAATAATAGAAATAAAAATGGAGACTATCAATTCAATTAATTTTGAAGGATAGTCTCATTTATGTTATGATTTTTTAAACCTTAATGTGAATGGAATGGATATTGAACTTGCTCTCATCACTTGCTCTCATCAAGTGATGAATACTTAAAGAATTACTATTTTCCGATATATCGAGACTTATTATAATGTGATTCGCACTCACAATAACATTGGTTGGATTTCTTCATATAGTTTTGAGCTTTTTTTATTTGAAGAAAGTTTATGATTTACTTTTTTTCGGTTTATTAGTATCTTTTAAATTGAGAAGGCTCAGTTTATAATTCTTATTGGAATGTTTACAGAACAATAGTTTTAGTAGTTCGATAATTTTCAAAAAATAAGCCAGCTTCTTATAGCTGACTTAAAATCTATATATTTGCATACAACCATCTTGTATACAATTGTGTGCGTCGTTGGTGGAGACGAAGAGGATTGAACTCTCGACCCCCAGATTGCGAACCTGATGCTCTCCCAGCTGAGCTACGTCCCCAACACTTTTAAGTATATATTATCTTTTCATTTTTGTCAAGTAATTTTATCACGTTTTGTAGATTAAACTCATTTATCGAGTTCAGAATATGTAACAGCAGTAGATTTTTGCGTGCTGTTCGTAAGGTCGGTGAAGTCATATGCATTAACAGTGTCCAGATTATTGATAGAACAATTAATACTGTCAACTTTAACAATAGAATGGAGATCATCATTAATAAAATTGTCATCTGCCGCAAACCAGTAATCTGATTCAACAAAGTTGCGCTCATCATCGTCGTCGTCATCATTAAATGTGACAGACTTCATAAACGTTTGATACGTATACTCGCCGTCGTCATCGACAAATGCAATCTGTTTACCTTTGGCTTTCTTTATCGTGAGGCTATTATCGCCAACAATCAGGATAACGTTTTTGCCTTTGACGGTCACCGCTTCAATATCGTCATCAAGCATAATTGCATCTTTACCGGATTCATAATCTGTAATAATATCGGCACCGCTGTCACTTTCAAAAACAAAAGTATCATTGCCCTTGCCGCCGGTCAAGGTATCGTTACCGTCTCCACCGTTAAGCGTGTCATTGCCATTACCACCAAGCAGTTTATCGTTACCGTCCTCGCCATTAAGTTCATCATTACCGGTGTTGCCTCTGATAATATCATTGCCGTCATCGCCATTGATAATATCAGATTGCTTGCCGCCTTTAATGGTGTTGTTTTTGTCATTAGCTGTGATTTCAAAATTTTTATTGACCTTAGAGGCGTCAATCGTTCTGAGTTTAGAATAGCTGGACAAATCAACTGCGGAATCTTCAAATTTTTTATCAATTGCAATTTTTGTCTCGGCATTGTTGAATTTAATGCCTTTTTTGGAAGTAAGGTCAATTGGCGAAACAATTTCGTTATCAGTATCAGAATCGTCGTTATCGTCAATCGGCTCAACTGTATTACTGCTAATGATATTAATAGTTTGATTTGCTGCATCTTTCAGCGTCATAGTGCCGTCACCAACGTTAATAATTAGGTCTTCACCACTAATCATTGTTGAATAAGAGCTACCGGCTATTTGAATGGTGTCATCTTCCTGATAATAATAAATGATATCGTGTCCATCGCCATTGGCATATTGAATAAATTGTTTCTTTCCAGAAGCATAAATTGTATCATCGCCTGTTCCACCCATTATACTTGCATTAGAGTAGACGCGATTGTTGATAATATCATCACCGGAACCGCCGTTTATGCTTGTGTTATTAGCATAACTTGTGATAGAATCATCGCCCGTATCACCATTTATCGTTGCATTATCACTCTCGTTCCAATTGAGAATAGTATCATTACCGCCGCCGCCACTTATGCTAGTGTCACTGCTATTGGAATTTTCGATAAAATCATTGCCATTTCCACCAATTATGCTGACTTTATTGCTATAACGATTGGAGATATTATCATTGCCCGCGCCGCCATTTATACTGACGTTATCAGAAAAATCCAGATTATTAATGGAATCATTACCATCGCCGCCAGTAACAAAACCTACACTATTTGCTGAATAATCCATGTCAGAAGCACCGCTTAATATGCTGTCATTGCCGTTGCCGGCATCTATGGTTACATTTGATCCAAAGTAGCGCATATTATCATCATAGTTAGTTCCTGTAAACAACTCACGACTAAAGACGAGAGCTTTGTGAGAACAATTTGTTCGCACGAGCTGGTTTACGCAACTTCTATGCCGTAAGACCAAAGTCTATCGGTTTACTTTTAACATTGTTTGTCGATTACGTTCCGACTGATTTCAGGCGATATTACGATATAGTTGAGGGCGCTAGAACTGTGCTTTTAAACAGAGCGTCGCCAGTCAACGTGGTCAACGTCAATGCTGCCTGTTTCATTGACGTAGGATCTAATTTCAAACTTTCAATTCAACCACCACCTCTGATTTATTTTAACAAACGACAGAGGCAAAGTCAACCAAAAAGCGGCTCCTCTCACGACTGAAGTCGCGAGTATCCGCCGCTATTTCCTGATGAAGGAAGATCCCAAAATGGGTTTATATTGCTACTCATTATAACGTGTGTCAATTCGTGAGCTATTGTTTGATCTAGAATGGCTGCAGTATTTTTTG
The DNA here is from genome assembly GCA_017484235.1 of Selenomonadaceae bacterium. Taxonomy (GTDB): domain Bacteria; phylum Bacillota; class Negativicutes; order Selenomonadales; family Selenomonadaceae; genus Quinella. The sequence continues at coordinate 16,770 of JAFUTM010000040.1, read as the reverse complement.
CCCCAGTAGAAGTATACATATATCCATTTTCATCGCCATTCATTATATTTTTCCAGAAATTAGTGTTTATGTATAATGTACTACCATTAGTCGAAGCCCAATAATCACCATTATTAAATTTTACAGTAATTGTATATGGATTATTGACAAAACTATAATTTGAGCCGTAAGATTCCTCAATAAGTTTGAGAGACTCTTCAATCCACCAAGAGTAGAGACCTTTAACGATAATCTGCTCCGATTCAGTGAGCGTGGACTTATCCGGCACAATAACTGTCAAGCCGCGTTTAGTGAATGAGTTTTCACTCGGATATTCTGCTTCGCCAGACTCAGGAACTACGGATTCAGTTGTTTTGATTGTAGAGTTGCCTGCATCATAGCCGCTGATTGCACCAGTGTCCTCGTTATAAAGATTAATTCCACAATATTTCATTAGAAAGTATGTACCACTTGGAGAATTTTTGCAATCCTCAACCATATGGTCGATTGCATCTTGAATGCCGCTGAAATTTAGCAGGCACAGATCGCATCAATAATTTTTGTTTATTTTATCACAGTGCTTATACTTGTTGCAAGTAATTTATCAGAAAATTTAATTAACATTCAAATTCAATGAGATCATTAGAAAGTGTGTACACATCTTCTTCAAGAGATAATTTTTCTTCAATATATGGTTTAAGATATTTATTTTCAAAAGCCAGCGCAGATTCCGGTCGTCCAAATAGAAAGCCCTGTATAACATCTACGTGACATTTACTTTTTAATACTTCATACTCAGAGATAATTTCTACACCTTCAATGCAGGTTTTTATTCCAATCGAGTGACAAAGCATAATGACATATCGAACGAGACGGCAGTCGAATTCGGAAGTAAGAATATCTTCAACAAAAGCACGATCAATCTTCACAATATCGCAGCTCAGATATTTTAAAGATGCGAGCGAAGAATTGCCCGTGCCAAAATCGTCAATCGCAATTTTAACGCCGAATCTTCTAAAATTATCAAATTGTCGATTTACAAAAGTCCAATCCGAAACAATTTTACTTTCAGTCAACTCAAGAACCAACGCAGAAGGTGGTACGTCGTGTTTTTTTAGACAATCATATACAAAGTTTTGAAAAGTCAAATCTTTGAGCTGTTCATAACTTAAATTAACACTGACTCTAAAATTAGATATGATTTTACGCCATTTTTTAACGGTTTTTATAGCTTCTTCCAATATCCATCTACCAACGGGCAAGATTAATTTAGTCTCTTCTAAAATGGGAACAAATTCTTGTGGCGCAACCATCTTGCCTTTTGGATTGCGCCAACGGAGAAGAGCTTCTGCACCAATTATACGCTGGCTATTGGAAGAGACTTGAGGTTGAAAATAAAGCTCAAAATTAGTACAACCATTCTGTACATTTTTTCTAAGATATTCACGAATATACAACGACCGCAACCAACGATTGTACTGCTCTTTGGTAAAGATAACATTTCGATTCTTACCTTCACGCTTGGCAACGTCCATCGCCGCCTCAGCGTGTTTATGCAATACAAGATAATCTTTACCGGATTGTGGATAAAAAACTGTGCCAGAAGAAACTGTAAAAAAGAAGGAGCGACCATTTATTATTTTGGGACTAAACAGCGCTTTTTGAATATTTGAAAACAATTCTTCAATATCAGCTTCAATGGCACCTGGAAAAACTATTCCAAAAGTATCGCCGTCGAGTTTAAACAATTTGAGACCATAAGGCAAAATATTTGAAACATTGTCCGCAACGTGACGCAGAATCAAATCGCCGATTGCACGGTTAAAGGCCTCATTATAAAGTTTAAAATTATCAATTCCAAAAATAAATACCGCTCCACCAATTCCGTGTTCCCGAAAATCTATAATTGCATTGTTGACTTCCTTCTCAAATTGATATTTATTTAAAAGCCCTGTAATTTCGTCAGCAGAATTTTTTTCGGCCATTTTGGTCATAACGCCGGCAAAGATAATCGCATTGCCAGAGCTGTCAAAGCCGAGTTTTGCCCGCGTACGTATCCATATAAATTCATTTTTACGATTTTTTATTCTGTTTTCAGTTACAAATTCAGTCGGCGTATGATTTAACATTGTATTTTCAAAATTAATTATATACTCCGGCTGTTCTTCTTGATGAATTAGAGGAAACCAATACTCACTTATGTTGTTTAATATTTCACTTGGCAGATTAAAATCCAATACTAAATTAGGCGACAGCAGAGCCGTACTCGTTTTCAAATCAACAATAAACATATAGGAATCTGTTAAAGACTTTATGACATCAAATAAGAACTTAAATTGACTTAAAGTTGGTGTTATTGTTGCTCGCGAGGATTTTTTCGTTGACATAATATCAATCACCTGCCAATTTGACCGCCATATATAAGACTAATCAAAAAATTTACAATAATTTTATGAGTCAGAAATATTTGATTTTTACACACATATTATTAAACAAAATGCATACTATTGTCAAGTGAAGTTACAAAAAATGCGCCTTCAGGGCGCAAAATTAATAAAAAATTTATTATTTTAAATCAACTAAAAACTCTTCAAAAGGTAAGCCGTAATTCCACGATAAATTTAATTTTTCAGCATATTCAATGCAGCGAGTGACAAAGTCCGCTGCTTTTTTAGTGGAATTAATGATACTTTCACCATTGATTATGGAACCGGCAAGCACAGCAAAGAAAACATCGCCAGTACCAGACCGGTCAAAACCAAGCTTCTTTGCCGTTATAAGATTTATATTTCCATTGTCAAATACAAAATTTGTAATGTTGCTTCCATCGTCCGTATCAAGCGTAACACCAGTTATCACGACCTTGTGGCCGCGCGTTTTGGAGGCAATGTTAGCTGCCATAGTCGCAAGTTTGGAGTCGGACAGCTTGCCATTACTTGGATAAGCAACGCCTAAGAGTTCACAGGCCTCAGTCAAATTAGGCGTCACGAGGTCTGCATATATCAAAAGTTCACGCATTTTTCTACACATTTGTTTATTATAAGAGGCATATAATCTTCCGTGATCGCCCATAACCGGATCAATCATCACGAAAGATTCTTGGTTTGCTTCAATGAATTTATTAACGATTTCAATCTGAGTTTCAGAGCCTAAAAATCCAGTTGCAATACCATCAAAATTTAGATGATTCACATTCCAACTGTCAATGTACAACTGCATATTATCAGTATAGTCATCTAAAAAATAACTTTCAAATCCAGTATGCACTGATAAAATTGCCGTTGGCAATGGGCAGGCCTGAATTTTTAATGCAGAGATAATTGGCAGCTCTACTGTAATGGAGCAGCGCCCAAATCCTGTAATATCGTTAATTAAAGCAATTCGTTTTTGATTCATTTTTTGACCTCTTAAAAAATACCCTCATAAAAAAAAATGGTCGGAGCAGAGTGATTTGAACACTCGACCCCTTCGTCCCAAGCGAAGTGCGCTACCAAACTGCGCTATGCCCCGAAAACATTAGTATTATACGATATAATATCTGCCTTGTCAAGTATAAATTGACAAAAATATAAAAATTTTGATTTTTCCCATCCGCCCACCCTGAAAAACCAAAATGTTTTTAAATATATATTACTTGAGCATTGCAAGCATAGTGCCAGCTGCAACTGCCGTACCGATAACGCCAGCGACATTTGGACCCATTGCGTGCATTAACAAATAGTTGCCTGGTTTAGCCTGACTGCCGACAACCTGACTGACACGCGCTGCCATTGGAACGGCAGAAACGCCGGCTGAACCGATAAGCGGATTGACTTTGCCGCCGGTCATTCTGCACATAATCTTACCAAAAATAAGGCCGCCAGCGGTGCCGCCCATAAATGCAACCAGACCTAAGCAGATGATTAAAATTGTGTCCGCTCTCAAGAAACTTTCAGCACTCATCGTCATACCAGTACCGGTCGCAAGGAAGATCGTTACTATATTACAAAGTGAATTTTGAGCCGTGTCAGATAATCTGTCAGTGACACCGGATTCACGGAACAGATTGCCGAGCATTAAGCAGCCGAGCAAGGCCGCAATTGGCGGAAGTAATAAACTGATGAAGATCGTTGCAACGATTGGGAACATTACGCGCTCAAACTTAGTTACCGGTCTGAGTTCGGTCATTACGATTTCACGCTCTTCTTTAGTCGTCAAAAGTTTCATAATTGGCGGCTGAATAAGTGGCACGAGTGACATATAAGAATAAGCCGCAACGGCGATCGCGCCTAAAAGATGAGGTGCCAATTTCATTGACAGATAAATCGACGTAGGACCGTCCGCGCCGCCGATTATACCAATTGCCGCAGCTTCCTTTACGTCAAAGCCGACAATCATTGCACCGGCAAGAGCAACAAATACACCGATCTGCGCCGCTGCGCCCAGCAATAAAGTTGACGGACGAGCCAGCAGCGGGCTAAAGTCGGTCATTGCACCGATTCCTAAAAAGATTAACGGTGGAAAGATTTCGTTAGTTATTCCGTAATTAATTGCAAGCATTAAGCCCATTTCATCAAAGAAGCCCGTGCGCGGAAAATTTGCCAAGATGCAGCCAAACGCGATTGGTCCGAGCAGGAGCGGTTCAAACTCTTTGACAAAGGCCATATATAATAATAGAAGTCCAACGGCAATCATTATGCCGTGACCCATTGTAAACGCCGAAAATCCACTGTCATACCACACGGATTGCAGCGATACCACAAATGCATTTAACAGTTCCATAAATTAAACCTCAATTCTTAGCAGATGATTGACCATTTCAATAATTTTGATGCCCATAACGACCGGAATGTTCCCAAGTCCTATTATAAACTGGATGTATCGCGTGAATACTGCTGGCCGAATAGCCGTAACTGGCGATTGCCGCAAATATAACTGCAATCGTCTCCTCTGGTATGCCTTCGTCAATGACCGGAGCCGGAGCAGCTACAGGAGCTGGCGGCGGAGAAGCGACGGCTGGAGCTTCTGTTTTCTTTTCTTCCTTCTTTGCAGTCGGATCAACATAATGAATCAATCGAATTAAATAGCTCAACGAAACTAAGACGATAAATACAACCGTCATATTTATGAGCATTATTATAATCGGATTCGTTGTTACTGGATGTCCCATTAATAAATCACCTCGTATAATTAAAAAAAACAATACTATATATTATAGTCTTGCACTTCTTAAAAAGGAAATACTTTATTTTTATTGCAATCATTATGTTTAATTATATTTATTAATGATTGAAAATTTAAATGATGATTTTTAATTTAAAAAGTTTTGCTTATTGACAAAAAACGTGGTAAAATATCATTTATGAATTATGAATGAGAAAATTAATTTAATGATGAATGACGAATTAGGAATGATGAATTACGATTACGGATTGCGCATTGAGCATTTTCAATTACGCATTTCGCATTACGCATTACCAATTATTTAATTCCTCATTCCTCATTCGACATTCCTAATTAACGAAGGGTGATTTAATTATGAACGTCGGAATAGACATCGGCTCGACGACAATCAAGCTCGTTGTTCTGGACGATAATAATAGTAACCTGGTTAATCCAGTTAATACCATTAACAAAACAATCGTCTGTAAAAATTATTCGCGGCACTTTTCAGAGATTGGTACTGCACTTTTAAGCGAACTGTCAACGCTCAAGGATTTTGTTGGCAAAAATACTTTTAAGTTTGCGCTGACCGGCTCGGCAGGTATGGGCATTGCAAAGAAACTTGCTCTGCCGTTTGTACAGGAAGTCATTGCCTGCAGCACAGCGGTCAAGTCGTTCATTCCACAGACTGATACGGTCGTTGAGCTTGGCGGCGAGGACGCTAAGATAACTTACTTTGGCGCGGCACCGGAACAGCGTATGAACGGTGTCTGCGCGGGCGGCACAGGTTCATTTATCGACCATATGGCAAGCCTGCTCTCAACGGACGCAGCCGGACTCAATACATTGGCGGAGAAAGGCAAACAGATTTACACTATTGCCTCGCGGTGCGGCGTGTTCGCTAAAACTGATATTCAGGCACTAATGAACGACGGTGCCAAGAAAGCCGACATTGCTCTCTCCATTTTTCAGGCGGTAGTAAATCAAACTATTGGCAATCTGGCACAGGGCAGACCTATTACTGGCAACGTTGCATTTTTGGGCGGACCACTCCACTTTTTGTCTGAGCTGAAGCGCAGGTTTATTGAAACGCTTAAACTTGATGATGAGCACGTGGTTAAAGTTGAAGACGGCAATTATTTCGTTGCAATGGGCGCGGCTCTCTCTGACGAAGCACAGGAAATTGACGTTTCAAGGCTTGAGGCCGCTATCGACAAGGCAAACGAGACTGAAGTCAACGAGACGAAACAGGCCGATTTTGTATTATTTGAAGATGCGGCGGATTATGAAAAATTTAAACAGCGTCACGACGCCCATAAAGTTAAGCGCGGTGATTTATCAAAATATGCCGGCAAAATTTTCGTTGGCATTGACGCCGGCTCCACGACGACTAAGCTCGTTGCGATTGGACGCGATAAGGAAATTCTCTACACTTCCTACGGCAGCAATCAAGGTTCACCGCTCAAAACAGTTGTTTCCGAAATGCGGAGTTTATATGCGGCAATGCCCTCGACTGTGCAAATTGGCGGAGTGTTTACAACCGGTTACGGTGAAGCTATCGTCAAAGCCGCACTTCACGCGGACGGCTCTGAGGTCGAGACCTTTGCTCATCTTAGGGCGGCGCAGGAATTTTGTCCAGAGGTGAGCTTTGTCCTGGACATTGGCGGCCAGGATATGAAATGCTTCTTTGTTGATGACGGAACGATTGGAAACATCACGTTAAATGAGGCGTGCTCGGCGGGCTGTGGCTCGTTTATTGAAAATTTTGCACAGGGCTTGCATATGACGGCGGCTGAATTTTCAAAGAAGGCACTAACCTCAAAGGCGCCGGTTGATTTAGGTACGCGCTGCACGGTATTTATGAACTCTAAGGTTAAGCAGGCGCAGAAGGACGGTGCCGATGTCAGTGATATTTCGGCGGGCATTTCACTTTCAGTCATTAAGAACGCGCTGTTTAAAGTTATGCAGCTCAAAGACGTTGAGACGTTGGGCAAAAATATTGTCGTGCAGGGTGGCACGTTTTATAATGATGCGGTGCTGCGTTCTATTGAGAAATTGTTAAATCGTGAAGTGATTAGGCCGGACATTGCCGGACTTATGGGCGCGTATGGCGTCGCGATTTTATCAATGAGGAATGAGGAATTAGGAATTAGGAATGAAAAGTCGACGGTATTATCTGCTGAGGATTTAAAAGTATTTAACGTTGAGACTAAGTCCTATAGGTGTGGTGGCTGCGGCAATAAGTGTCTGATAACAATGCAGAAATTCCCTGACGGCGGCAAGTATTATACCGGCAACCGCTGTGAGCGCGGCGTCGGCGGCAAACGCCCGACCGAAAGTGATGTGCCGAATATTTACGCTTATAAATATAAGCGCGTCTTTGATTATGTGCCGCTCGATGAACAATCTGCAATGCGCGGCACAATCGGTATTCCGCGTACGCTCAACATCTACGAGGATTATCCATTCTGGTTCACCTTTTTCACCGAGCTTAAATACCGCGTAATAATCAGCGGCAAGTCAACGGCTAATCTTTATTATAAAGGTATGGCGACCGTGCCAAGTGACTCGCTCTGTTATCCGGCGAAACTTGCACACGGCCACATTATGGATTTAGTCGAGCGCGGCCTTACTAAAATATTTTATCCGTGCGAGCCTTACAATTTTGATACGCGCTCCGATAATTATTATAACTGCCCAATTGTCGCCTCGTACGCTGAAAATATTCGCGGCAATATGGACGTCTTACGCGAAAAGAATATTAAATTTATCCAGCCCTTCCTGCCCGTCAACAATAAAGATAAACTGATTGACCGGCTTGCTGAGGAATTTAAATCTGAGGGCATAACTAAATCTGAAATTGCCTCCGCAGTTGAGCACGCCGCTGCTGAGCTTGATAACTATCGCCAGGACGTAAATCATTATGGTGAGCAAATCATCGAACGCATTAAAAGAACCGGCGAGCACGCAATTTTACTCGTTGGCCGTCCATATCACATTGATCCGGAAATTAATCACGGAATACCGGAAATGATTCAATCATATAATCTGCCCATTATATCCGAAGATGCAATTTATCATCTGCCCGTCAAGTCGCCTAAGTTGTCCGTCGTCAACCAATGGTCTTATCACTCAAGGTTATATCACGCGGCGCAGTTTGCCTGTGAGAATCCAAATTTGACGTTGATTCAGCTCAGCTCCTTTGGCTGTGGATTGGACGCGCTGACGACGGACCAGGTTAAAGAAATACTTGAAAATCATAAGCGCATATACACGATGATTAAGCTGGACGAAGTGTCTAATCTCGGTGCCGCGCGTATCCGTCTGCGTTCACTGCTTGCCGCTTTAAATCGACGTTCAAAAGTTGCATATCACGAACCTGAAGTTATTGAGCGTCCGCGATTCACTCAAGACTGCAAGAAGACGCATACCATTCTGGCACCACAAATGGCGCCGATTCACTTTGACCTACTAAAGGCTGTGCTCAATAAATATAATTATAAAGTCGTTGTACCGAAGATGCCGGATAAGGCGGCGATTGATTTAGGTCTTCGCTACGTCAATAATGATATGTGCTATCCGGCTATCGTCGTCATAGGTCAGTTGATTGCGGCCTTAAAATCTGGTGAATGTGACCCTGAGCATACGTCTATAATTTTATTCCAGACGTGCGGCGCGTGCCGTGCAACTAATTATATCAGCGTTCTGCGTAAAGCCGTTAAAAGTGCCGGCTTCCCACAGGTTCCGGTCTTTGCCTGCTACGGCCTGCCTGATGAGACGGACGAATTTGAAATGAGCCGTGACTGCCTAATGGACGCGATTAAGGCGGCGGTTTACGGCGACCTTTTGATGAATGTTAAAAACCGTATGGCACCTTATGAAATCCGGCGCGGCGAAACGCAAAGACTGTTTGATGAGTGTATGGTCGTGGCGAAGCAAGATTTAATTAACGGCAACTTCTTGTCCTTTAGGCGTAATATTAAATCTATCGTCAAGCAGTTTGATGCCATTGAGATTGACGAATCGCTTATCAAGCCGAAAGTTGGCATTGTCGGAGAAATTTTAGTTAAATACCACCCTGTCGCGAACAATCACCTGGAAAATGTTTTAATGGCCGAAGGTGCCGAAGTGGTTATGCCTGATTTTATCGACTTCTTCTTATATACTGCTTATGATGCGGTCGTCAAGCGTAAGCTGCTTGACGGCAGTCGTAAGGACAGGATATTTGCTGAAATTTTTATTCAGTTGATAGAGTTTTTCCGTCGTCCGATGAAGAAAGCGCTTGAAAAGAGCAAACATTTCCGTGCGCCTTATTCGATTAAGGATACGGCTAAGTTAGCTTCGCGGCACGTGAGTTGCGGCAATATGGCTGGTGAAGGTTGGTTCTTGACTGGCGAAATGGTTAAGCTGATTGAGGAAGGCATTAACAATGTTGTTTGTCTCCAGCCGTTTGGTTGTCTGCCCAATCACATTACCGGAAAAGGCGTTATGCACGAGTTACGTTCTTATTATGAAGGTGCGAACATTGTGGCGATTGACTGTGATGCTGGTTCCAGTGAGGTTAATCAGCTCAACCGTATTAAGCTTATGCTTGCCGTTGCTAAAGAGAGGCTTAACCAAAATGTTCCTCTATTAAAATTCGGCTGAGGGCTGAGTTAAAGTGATTATTTTTAAAGTTTATATTAGTTGCTAAGTTAAATTTTTTAAAATAGAGACTTCTCTTTGTGCGGACAAAGAGAAGCAGAAAACCGCCTCGCTGGTCTCACGTCACGTTCGACGCGCTCGGAGACCGCTCGCATCCAGCTCGCGGATTTTTCAAAAGTTAAGTTGAAGTATCACGCTTCGGCGATTTTCATTACGAATTACATTATGAATTACGAATTATGCATTGAATAGGAGAGATTTTTAACGATGAAAAAGATTTTGGCCGCTGACGGCATTTCTGAAAAGGGTATTGAACTTTTACGCGACGAATTTGAAGTTGACGTTCGCGATAAACTTTCTGCTGAGGAGCTCTTAGACATAATTGGCGACTATGACGCCCTTATGGTTCGCTCTGCCTCTAAAGTTACTGCTGAGGTTATCGAACGCGCCAGCAAACTTAAAATCATTGGTCGTGCCGGTGTCGGTGTTGACAATATTGATATTCCGGCTGCGACGGCCAAAGGTATCATTGTCATCAATTCGCCAGGCGGCAATACGATTGCGGCAACTGAGCACACAATGGCAATGATGTTGGCGATGAGCCGCAAGATTCCGGTTGCCAACGAGACTATGCAGCGCGGCGAATGGAACCGTAAAGAATACATCGGCGTTGAACTCAAAGGCAAGACTCTCGGTGTAATCGGTCTCGGCCGCATTGGTATGGGCGTTGCTAAGCGTGCGCTCGGTTTTGAGATGAATGTTATCGGCTATGACCCTTACGTCAACGAAGAACGCGCCAGTGAGCTTGGCATTAAAGTCGTGCCGCTTGAGGACCTCATTAAAAATTCGGACTTCATCACCGTTCATATGCCGCTTACGCCGGACACTAAAAATATGATTTCTATGCCTCAGATGAAGCAGATGAAGACCGGCGTTCGTCTAATCAACTGTGCTCGCGGTGGTATTATTAACGAAGCGGATTTAGCGCAGGCGGTTAAAGACGGAATCGTTGCCGGTGCCGCCATTGACGTGTTCGTTGATGAACCGATTGCTAAAGACCACCCGTTAATCGGCTTAAAGAATGTTGTATTGACGCCTCATCTTGGAGCCTCAACCGTCGAAGCGCAGATTGGTGTATCTCTTGACGTCTCAAAAGGTATCCGCGCCGCACTCAACGGCGAGCCGGTCACAACGGCGGTCAATATGGCGCCGGTCTCTCAGCAGGTGATGAAAGTCATTGCGCCATATCTCACACTCGCCGAACGCTTAGGCTGCACCATTTGTTCAATCGCCGAAGGTCCTATTAAAAAGGTTGAAGTCACCTACAACGGCGACATCACTTCCGTGAACACCGGACTGCTGACGACCGCTGTAATCAAAGGTATGCTCAATCCGGTGCTTGAAAAAGAAGTGAACTACGTCAATGCGCCTATGCTCGCCAAAGAACGCGGCATTAAGATTACCGAAGTCAAGCGCAAGGACGTTGAGGACTTCGCCAACCTCATCACGGTTAAGGCGCAGGCCGGCGATAAGACTTGCTCCGTTAAAGGAACTCTCTTCGGCAATGAAGGCCGTATCGTTGAGATAAATAAGTTCCGCGTCGACGTTGACCCTCACGCCCGCATTTTAATCTGCCTCCACATCAACAAGCCTGGCGTTATAGGTGCTGCCGGCTCGCTTATGGGCAGGCACGGCATCAACATCTCAAGTATGGCCGTCGGCAAAACCGACATCAAAGGCCAAAACCTCATGGTGCTGACCATTGACAATGACATACCACTTGACGTCTTCAATGAGTTTAAATCACTCGACGTTATCTTCGACGCTAAGTTAGTAAACTTCTACGCCGTCTAATAATCAACAAGCATAATAAAGAAGCGTTTCAACTCTTAAACAAGTTGGACGCTTTTTATGTGACAAAAAAATTTTCAGAAATATCTTGACAATTTAGCCTTAAAAGGTTTAAACTAATACTAGTGTAAAAGTTAATTTTAACTTTAAAATTTTGTAAAATTTGATTGTTTGTTAGGAGGATTTTGTAATGAATAATCGCAGAAAGATCGTCGTCATTGGTACATCAAATGTTGGTTCAGCTGTTGTCAATAAGATTGCTGACTTCCAGCTCGCGTCCGAAATAGTCCTTATCGACCTCAACACCGACAAAGCTTGGGGCGAAGCAACCGATTCAAGCCACGCAACCGCTTGTATCTACAGCACCAACATTAAAATACATCAAGGTGATTATGATGATTGTAAAGATGCCAACATCGTAATCATTTGTGCTGGTCCGTCAATTCGTCCAGGCGAAACTCCAGACAGACTTAAACTCGCTGGCACTAATGCTAAAATCATGAACTCCGTCTTTGGACAGGTTCAGGAACGCACGAAAGATGCTGTCATTATTCTTATTACCAATCCGCTTGACGTTGCAACTTATGTTGTCAGCACTCAGTTTGATTATCCACGTGAGAAGATTCTCGGCACAGGCACTATGCTTGAAACTTATCGTTTCCGCCGTATTCTTGCTAACAAATACGAAGTCGACCCGAAGAACATCAACGGTTATGTTCTCGGTGAGCACGGCAATGCAGCTTTCGTTGCTTGGTCAACCACAGGCTGCGCGGGCTTCCCACTTGAGAAACTCGACGAGTACTTCCACCACACAACTCCTCTCGATAAAGCCGCTGTTGAACAGGAACTCGTTCAGGTCGCTTACGATGTTATCAATCGCAAAGGCTACACAAACACTGGTGTCGCAATGGCAGCTTGCCGCTTCGTTAAGAGCGTACTTTATGATGAGCACACCATTCTCCCAGCTTCTGCCGTTATGAATGGCGAGTATGGCATTAAGGACGTCGCTCTCTCAATGCCGCGTATGATTTGCGCTGACGGTATTATGCGTGTATTTGAAGTTCATCTTACCGATGACGAACTTGAGAAGATGAACAAGGCCGCTCAGTCAGTTCGTGGTGCTCTCACTGGCGCAGGCATCAAATAATAACTCGGAACTAAATAATTTGAATAAATAACTACAATAACTAAAAGTATCTCCAGGCAGGGCGTAAAAATTCTGTCTGGAGATATTGTTTATCTAAGAATACTTATGTTATAATATACAAGGGTGATTAAAATATCTGAAATTAAATCTGAAAACAATAACGAAATGAATCGTGGGCTTAAGAACCGCCACCTGCAGATGATTGCACTTGGCACGGCCGTCGGCACCGGCCTCTTTTACGGCTCCACTTCAACAATCGCGCTGGCCGGCCCTGCGGTCTCGCTGAGTTACCTGGTCGGCGGCATTATCGTATTTCTAATAGTGAGAATGCTCGGTGAGATGTCAGTCGATGAACCGGTGTCCGGCTCCTTCAGCTACTACGCCACTAAGTATTGGGGCGAGTTTCCAGGCTTTCTGGCCGGCTGGAACTATTGGTTTTTATACATCTTCGTCAGTATGGCTGAGCTTGCCGCTGTCAGTATCTACGTTGCGTATTGGCTGCCGGACTTGCCGCAGTGGATTAGCGCGTTGGTCTGCCTCATCATCATAACCGCCATAAACCTCATAACCGTCAGCGTCTACGGCGAAGTCGAATTTTGGATGGCACTGATTAAGATTTCCGCAATTATATTTATGATTGTGCTTGGCCTGTACCTCATCTTCACAGACGCAAGGCCTTTCCCAGAGAACTTTAGCAACCTCTGGGCAAACGGCGGTTTCTTTCCGAACGGCGCGTGGAGCACAATGCTGTCAATCGTGCCTGTTATGTTCAGCTTTGGCGGCATTGAACTCATCGGCATCACCGCCGGCGAAGCTGAGAATCCTGACAAGACCATTCCGCGTGCAATCCACCAGGTCATCTACCGTATCCTAATATTCTACGTCGGCACAATGCTTGTCCTTATGTCGCTGTGGTCCTGGAAGGAAGTCGGCACGGAGGCAAGCCCGTTTGTTCAAATCTTCGACAACGTCGGTATACCGGCCGCCGCCAACATCTTAAACTTTGTCGTGCTGACTGCCGCCGCCAGCGTCTACAACTCGGCAATCTACAGCAACTCACGTATGCTCTACGGCCTGGCTCAAAGTAATAACGCGCCTAAGTTTTTAGCCAAATTGTCAAGCCGTCGCGTTCCGGTCAACGGTATATTACTTTCGTCCGGTATAACTCTGCTGGTCGTCGCGCTCAACTTCTTCTTTCCTGGTCAGATTTTTATGTATCTGATGTCCATCGTCACCGGCGCCGTCGTCCTCAGCTGGGCAATGATTGTTATAACTCATTTAAAGTTCCGTGCACACTGCACCTCAACCGGACACGTGACCAAATTCCCAGCGCTGCTTTATCCATTCGCCAACTACCTGTGCCTGGCCGCTCTGATTGGTATATTGGCACTTATGACCACGATTGACGAAATGAGGCTCGCGGTTATCATCTTGCCACTCTGGCTGGCGGCCATATTCGCCGCTTATCATTATCAAAAACATAATAAAAATATATAAAAGTGAAGGGTGACAACGCTGCCCTTCTCGGAAAGGCGGGTTAATTATGTTAGACATTAATCTCGGAGCAAGCATCAGCGCAATGATTCTGTCTGTTGGCTTTTACACGATGACGGCGGTCTTTCTCGTCGGCATCTTTATGTTCGCTCTGATTGAAAACTATGGCTCCGGTAAAAAGGATAACCTTATGGACGGGCTGGTTCTTGACGAAAAGCAGCGCAATCGCGACGGCTACACCGGCACTAAGAATAAGGCGGAGCTGCTCGGCGCAATTGCCGTTTGTGCCACTGACTTGAGGCCGGCCGGCACTGTGACCGTTGAGGGCGATCCGGTGGACGTTGTTACGGAAGGCGACTTCGTTAAAAAAGGCGACATCGTCAAAATCATCAAAGTCGACAGCAGCCGCGTCCTCGTACGACGAATTTAATTAGGAATTAGGAATTGTGAATTAGGAATAAACATTTACAATAATTCAGCATTCCTCATTCAACATTCCTCATTAGTTTGGAGTGTTTTAGTATGGAATTTATTTTCACTTTGTTGTTTATTATCGTTATGTCCTCAGTGTTCTTACACTTTGTACCAATCGGGCTGTGGATTTCCGCTCTCGCCGCTGATGTACACGTCGGCATATTTACTCTCGTCGGTATGCGTATGCGTCGTGTGCCGCCGTCCAAAATTATTATGCCGCTCATCAAGGCCAATAAGGCCGGCCTCAGCGTCAACGTTAATCAGCTCGAAGCTCACTACCTCGCCGGCGGAAACGTTGACAAGGTTGTTGACGCCCTCATTGCCTCGCAGCGTGCTGAAATCGGTCTACCGTTTGAAAGGGCGGCGGCTATTGACTTGGCCGGTCGTGATGTCCTTGAGGCTGTGCAGATGAGCGTCAATCCAAAGGTCATTGAAACTCCGATTGTATCCGCTGTCGCTAAGAATGGTATCGAGCTTAGAATCAAGGCGCGTGTCACGGTTCGCGCTAATATTGACCGCCTCGTCGGTGGTGCCGGTGAGCCGACGGTCATTGCCCGCGTTGGTGAAGGCATTGTAACGACCGTTGGCAGCGCGGAGAAGCATACTGATGTTTTGGAAAGTCCAGACGAGATTTCTAAAGTTGTTTTGGGCAAAGGTCTCGACGCCGGCACTGCCTTTGAGATTTTGTCGATTGATATTGCTGATGTTGACGTCGGTAGAAACATCGGGGCGCAGCTCCAGACTGACCAGGCGGAGGCTGACAAGAAGATTGCTCAGGCGAAGGCGGAAGAACGCCGCGCTATGGCTATCGCTCAAGAGCAGGAGATGAAGGCCTACACTCAGGAAATGGAAGCTAAAGTTGTCGAGGCGCAGGCGGAGGTGCCTCACGCTATGGCCGCCGCTTTACGTGAAGGTAAGCTCGGCGTTATGGACTACTACAACATGATGAATGTGCAGTCCGACACGGAGATGCGCAACGCTATCTCTCACGCCGGCAAGTCCGACAAAATTCGCGGCAGTGACAGCAAGATTATTTGATTCGGATTGACAGGTGGTGTTTTTTATGGACGACATCTTTTCATTTGTATTTTTATTGTGGATGGCAATCGCTCTGTTTGAGGCGTTCGCCCGCAGACATAAACCGCCTCTGCCGCCGCCCGATTTGTCTCACTCTTCAGGTGCGCCGGCTCCTTTTGAGATTCCAACTCTCGCCAATGATCCTGATATGTCTAAGCCTAAATCGCTGTCGGCGTCCGACCCGTCTGCTGAGGTCATTCAGCTTGATCGCGTTAATGATGTTGCTGAGTTATACGCCAAGCGTCAGAATTTGATTCAGTCGCGCTCTTCTGTTAATTCCGTTAATCAGGCTGTTGATTATTCGGCGCACTCGGAGCCTCAGCACAAAGAGGAGTGTTTGTCTCCGTCTGTTTTAAACTTGTCGCAAGCTGACGCCTTAGACGCTATGATTTTGTCAGAAATCTTCAACAAGCCCAAGTCCCTTCGTAATCGTTAATTATCGTTAATTTATTCTTAGTCCATGCATATTTTTCGTTTATGTGTGCGGCTTATTTTTTTGCCCATATACACAACTTCTTCTAAAGGTGTAGGTAGAGGCTTAGTCAAAGTTTTTTAATTACAGACTTCTCTTTGAGTGACCAAAGAGAAGCAGAAAGTCACCTCTCACTGTCGTACATCACGTACGACGCGTTCGAGGGAGCGCCTCACGTCCTGTTCGGCGATTTATTCAATTAGGAATGACGAATGAGGAATGAGGAATATTTTCTAATGAGGAATGAGAAATGAGGAATGTTGAATTGGAGTAACGCTTTTTATTCATAATTCATAATTCCTAATTAAAAAACCACGCATATGTTTCCATACACGTGGTTTCTTTTTGTGCTACCGTTAGGCTCGACGCCCACCTTTAGATGTTACCTCCGGTTTACACCGTCGGGCTTACATCATTGGCTTACCTCCGGCGTACGCCGTCGGTTCGCCGTTAGGTACTGTTTCGCCGTTGGGCTAAGCATTTGCGCGTT
>JAFUTM010000370.1 GCA_017484235.1 Selenomonadaceae bacterium | reverse complement strand
TCTCAAAAATATTGTCGTTCTCCATAAACCAACGTTCCTCAAAGTTTTTAGTTGGATTGATGACGCTGCCGCTTTTAAATGTATAAGTTTTAGTTTCGCCACTACTGTCAGTAATATCCATATCTTTACCTTTAGCATTTTTAACTGTAATGGAACCGGAGCCGACAGTCAAGACAACATCTTTGCCGCTGACAGAAGCACTGCTAATTTGACCGCTCGCTATCTTTATGGTATCATACTTTGGTGAGAATTTATAAATAACGTCATCACCATCGCCGTCACTATAAACAAAAGTATTTGCATATTTGCCGCTATAAATAGTATCGTTGCCACCACCACCAATTACTATTGCTTTTTTGCTCGCCTTGATAAGTTCCGCTCTGGACGTGCCTTTGATATTTACGAATTTAGAATTACTCGAAGCATCAACTTTAGTTACGGCCGAACTATAATCGTTGAGGTCGATAGTGCCCGTGAAAGGCGATTTAATTTTTAACGTTTTATTTTTATTCGCGTAACTCACACCGCCAGGCAAACTTGAAGTATTACCACTGATTGTTGAATTTGAACTGCCGCCGCTGGTTGTATCTTCAACCTCACCATATATTTGAGATGTAGTCTGTCCTTTGGCGTCGGTGACAGTTATCGGCTTATCTTTAGCACCTTTGACAGTCACTACTGTAGAACCGACTGTGAGGATCACATCATTATTTTTGACACTTGATTTATTGATTGATCCGCTTGTGATTTTGATTGAGTCCATTCCTGAAGTAAAGTTAGTAATAATGTTGTTGTCGTCACTGCTGCCAAATGAAAATACATCTGCACCGTCTGAACCAGTGAGAGTATCATTACCTTTGCCACCTATGATAGTTACAACTTCGCCGGAACCGCTGATTGAAGACTTACTGACAGTTATAACTTCTCCAGAATTTGTGCCATTAACGACGACTCCATCGCCGCCAAATGCTTGAATAGTATCATTTCCACCGCCGGTATTAATGGTTGCATTCTTTGTATTTGACGTTACAATCCAAGTATCATCACCACTGTTGCCTGTGGTGTTGTCCTTGTTGTGAATGTAGATTGTGTCGCTTGCCTTGCCGTCCGCAGTCTGCTTGGCAAGATAGCGCATAAGAGCGTAACTTGAAAGATATTGATCTTCATAACTATTATCGATTATATAATTCGCCATTCTGATATTGCTATCATCGAATCCATTGACTATTCCAACTAAACCTTGTCTCAAATAAAATGGCAAATTGTTAAAGTAAGAAATATTCGCTTCCAAAGTTAAATGTGTTAATGCCGTCAACAGTACACGGTCAAGATATTTCGTAGAAAAACTAAATCCCGCCGTATAATACCCTTCTATGTATACACTTTTTGACAGTGTGCCATTCTCATCACTATCAGTGAGTGCAGACAAATATCCCATTCCTATCGTTATTGTCATCTTTGATGCAAGACCTAAATCATGAGTTACTTCATAAGAAACGGGATTATCCTTACTGGAAAATTTTATTTCGAGTGTATTTGTGTTTGCACGTCCGTCAGTGAAATTAATTCCAAGTGATTCATTAATCAAATTAAGAGCCTCTGGTATCCACCAATTATAAAGATTCTTGACAACCAATTTCTGTTTTTCAATATAATTATCAACCTCATATGAATACGCACTGCCGACACTGCTTGGTTCATCATAAGTAATGTTGACTGTAAGACCATTTTTAGTAAATGAATTATACTCTGTACTCGTAAGATTCTGCGCCGTTGAGGTCTCCGGGATTATTGATTCAACGGTTTTAGTTGTCTTACCGCCGGCATCGCTTCCTGTAATGGCACCGGTATCACTGTTATTAACACGCACGCCGCATTTATGTTCCAGAAAATCTTGAACATAAATGCTGTTACCAGACATAATACTACGATCATTGTTATACTGATCCAGCAGCACTTGATAATTTGTGATTCCAATAGTTTTTAGTGCCTCATTTGCGGCCTCTTCGCCAGTTTTTGATGTGTTCGTCAAGCTCTCAATGAGTCTCTTAATAATTCCAACTTGTGTTGACATAAATATTCACTCCTTTTTATAATTCGGGCGGTGGAAAATCATCTGAGTCTCTTTTTAAATTTCTGAAAAAACTACGCAAGTTGTCTTTAATCGAATTAACTGCTACCAATGTTGCTAACATAATGATATTGTCTAATGTCAGAAGGAAAAATCCTATCCAGCCAATAAATTTAGTCATTTCACTATAGTCGCCATAAATCTGATACAGCCAAAAGAAAATAGCAATTGCGAATCCTCTTTCATCTTCATCTAATATTATTAATGCCGTTGCTGCTATGAAACCTATTATGGAAGATACTATTACACCGGAAATACTGATATTCATTTTTCCAGTAAATTGAGAAACACCATAATCATCACCAATATCAAAGCCAAGCAATCCTAAAATATCGGTACCAAGATAAACAAAAACAAAATAGACCACAAGACTAATTAAAAGTCTCATAATTATCTCCTCTCATTTAATTTATTTAATTGATTATATCAAAGTAAAATTATATTTTGGTGTCCTGTCAGTTCACAGAAAGGCAAAATTTTGTGCTATAATACAAATTAGGAGATGAGGTTTATGTTATTTATCTATACACTGCAGCATTTGACTGTGGACGGAATTTGCGGAGCCGCGCTTGCTGCATATGCTGTCAACGAGCCGTACATTGAGCCGATAATCTATCATTTCGGTTTATATAATCTAATCGCATTTGGCAGTCAATGGATAGCTGGATATTTGCTTGACAAAAAAATTAACTTAATCAAATACGCTTTCATCATATCACTTGTCACGTTAGGGCTGGGCACGATTTCTGAACTCGGCATTGATACGCAGGTGATTTTATTAGGCATTGGCAATTGCCTTTTCCACGTCTCAGCTGGCAGTCTGGTCTTGCGCAAATATAATACTTATAAAGAGCTGGGCATCTTCGTCTCAAGCGGCGCAATTGGTCTCGCTTTAGGTTTAAATATGTTTTGTCGTGCAGAAATATTTTTAGCTGTCTATGCTGTGACGACCGCTATTGTATTTTATCGTTATAATAAAAATAAAGCTGCCATTGAGCAGCAAATTTATATTGATGAGAATACACCTTCAAGCACAGCTGCATTTGCGATTTTGGGCTGTGCCATTCTACTGTTGAGCTGCGTCGTGCTCAGAGGCTTTGGCGGCAGTGGTGCTTCGACGACGGATTATGTGATGCTATTTCCTTGTATCTTCGCAATTGGAAAGTCACTTGGCGGCATATGCTGTGATAAAATCGGATACAAAAATACAATCGTTTTAATATTCGTATTGAGTTTTCTATCTCTGCAGTTTGAAGGATTGATACCAATTTTGATATTGACACTCACGTTTAATATGACAATGCCGCTGACTTTGAGATTGGTCCATTGGTGCAATCCGAATTATCCAGGTATGATGTTTGGATTGGCAGCCGGTTGCTTACTGCCAGGTGCGTTTTATTATGAAGATTTCAGCGTTGCACCACAGGCGATGGTTGTAATTCAGTTTCTATCATTATTTATTGCCGGATACTTATTCAAAATTTACGGTCGAAAGCAGGTCAGCTTATGATAATTGACACCGATGCAGCAATAGAGCCGCAATACATCAATCAAGATGTTTTGGATATAGGATTCTTCTATCAATCCGATTTACTGCAGTTCGCATTTATGACTGTGTTAATAGAAGTGCCGCTATTCTATATTTGTGGTTATCGCAAATTAAAAGACTGCGTATACTTTACCGCAGTCAACATTATGACTAATTTGCTGCTCAATGAATTTTTAGGGACAATTGGCTATGATAATTATTGGACGATTGTCTGTATATGTGAAGTCTTTGTCGTCTTGTTAGAGTTCGCGTTGTGCAGCTACTGGTTGAATACTGATAATAAAAAATTATTTAAAGTTATCACTTTTACAAATTTCGTCAGCTTCTTAGCTGGTGTTATTTATTACATTGTTTTATAATTGTCTATTCAAAAATTTTAATTAAATTATTGATGTCCATATTGAGTGAATTATCGCCTCGTTGCACTTTAGCAATGACCGGTATATTAGTTAGCGTTTCAATCATCATTAAATTGTCACGTTCCATAAGTTCATCACGAAAATAATTTAGAATGATTCCTTTTATCTTAATATTGCGCCGCTGCAAATACTCAACAGTGAGAACAGCGGCATTTATTGTGCCAAGACCGGCATCAGCGACAAGTACAATCGGAAGATTAAATGCTGTAACTATATCAAGAAGCATAATCTTTTTAGTATCGTCAAAACGCAATGGACATACAACGCCGCCGCTGCCCTCAACGACGAGATAATCATATTTATTTTTGGCACGTGTAAAGTCGCGTGTAATGATGTCAAAATCAATCGGATTATTGTTAATCTTTGCTGCCAAGTGAGGTGAAACCGCTTCCTCATAAACATAGGACACTAAATTTTCAGTCTGCTCTCCTATGTTGGCAGTATCATTCACATAGATTGGATCACCGCCTGTCAAATGTCCTTTGTCGTCTAGTTCGACGCCGGATGCCGCCGCCTTGTAATAACCTGCGTTAAAATTATTATCTCTCAAACATTTGACGATCTGCGCGGAAATAAAAGTTTTGCCGACATCAGTAGCAG
>JAFUTM010000039.1 GCA_017484235.1 Selenomonadaceae bacterium | reverse complement strand
TTGCTTATGATGAAATGAAGAACTATACACAGGCAATATTGGATTATACAAGGGCAATAGAAATCAATCCAAATTTTGTAGATGCATACGACAATCGTGGCAATGCTTATGTTAATGAGGAAAACTACACAGCAGCAATCGCTGATTATACAAAAGCCATAGAGTTGAATCCGCAATATGCGCAAACTTACAACAATCGTGGGTATGCTTATGATGAAATAGGTAACTCCACGGTGGCAATAACTGACTACACAAAGGCAATCGAGCTAAATCCGAATTATGCGGCAGCATACTACAATCGCGGTACTGCTTATTATAATTTAAAAAATTACACAGAGGCGATAGCCGACTACTCTAAAGCGATCGAAATCAATCCAAACTATGTGTTAGCGTATACCAATCGTGGCACTGCTTATGCTGGAATAGGCAACTACACAGCGGCGATAATTGACTTTACTAAAGCAATTGAACTTAATCCGAACTATATGGTAGCTTACAATAATCGCGGTGTTTGCTATAAACTAATGGGCGACACAACACGCGCAGAAGCCGACTTTGCTAAGGCTCGTGCTCTCGATTATAATGGATAAATATAAATTTATATGTTTAATAAAAAAGGTTTAATCTTAATTATATTTTTTATATGTGTGCTGATTGCGTTTATTGCAAGTCTGATAAACGGTTCAGTTAATATATCTACCGCGCAAGTGCTCAATTCAATCTTTAACATCGGTGACGCTTCACTGGACGAAACTAAACGACAGATTCTTCAAAATATCCGGCTGCCGCGAACAATCGTTGCTATGCTCGTCGGTATTAATTTATCTTTGTCCGGTGCAATCCTTCAGGCGGTAATGAAAAATCCACTTGCTGATCCTCACATAATCGGAATATCGAGCGGCGCAGGTCTATTCGGCATTTTTGTGATGCTGGTTAAAGGCGATGCCGGTGCCCTCATCACTCCGGCAGCCTTTGTCGGTGCGATGCTGGCAGCTCTACTGATTTACATTCTCGCTTGGAAGGACGGTATCAGACCAATTAGAGTAATTTTAGCAGGTGTTGCGGTGAGTGCTTTTCTTGGTGCAGGTATATCGACAATGTTAATATTTTACAGTGATAAAGTTCACAGTGCGTTATTGTGGATGGTCGGCGGTTTATCTGCACGTTCGTGGAATCACGTTGAAATTTTATATCCATATACAATTATTGGCACGGCACTGACTTTTTTAGGTGCGCGACATTTGAATATTCTGCAATTAGGCGATGAAGTTGCAAAAGGTCTCGGTCTGCGCGTCGATTTAGTCAGAACATTTTTGACAGCAGTAGCAGCTTTGTTGGCGGCAAGCGCAGTCTGCGTCGTCGGTCTATTAGGTTTCGTCGGCCTGATAATTCCACACACAGCGAGATTATTAATTGGCTCAGATTACAGATTTTTATTGCCAGCCGCCGCATTATTAGGCGCGTCGGTCTTAACAATTAGTGACACCTTCGCACGTACAATGTTTGCACCGACGGAACTGCCAGTTGGAATATTAATGGCAATGCTAGGTGCGCCCTTCTTTTTATTTTTATTGCGTAAACAATTATAAAATACTATGAAAAATAAACTATCACAATATAAAACGTGGATTTTAGATTTTGACGGCACGCTGTATCATCAGTTACCGCTACGTATCTGTATGGCAATGATGTTGATTATTTACTATATCATTAGACCATTTCGTATCAATGAAGTATTTATAATTCGCGATTATAGACGGCTTCGTGAGCAATTATTTGCCACTAATTCAAAAGACTTTCATCAACAGCAATTACAATTTTTATCTAACAAATATAAAATGCCAGTTGATGAGATTAAACAACTGATTCATCTTTGGCTGATTGAGAAGCCGCTGCCTTTAATTAAGATGTGGCAGCGTAAAAAATTGCTGTCGACTATAAAAAATTATCAGGCTCAAGGTGTGCAGATGTTTGTATACTCCGACAATCCGGTGGACGAAAAGATTGCTGCACTGGATTTTTTGCCGAATAAAACTTTTTGCAGTGATGATGATATAATTCATTGTATGAAACCAGATTCAACAGGCTTAAAAAATATTTTAAAATCATATAATTTAAATCCGCGTGAAGTGCTGTACATTGGCGACCGTGACGACCGCGATAAATTATGTGCGGAAGATGCCGGCGTTGACTACTGCGATGTATCGGATTTTGAACAAAATTTTTGCAATTAATACAATAAAAATACGCCTCAACTATCGAAATGAAGCGTATTTTTTATTTACAATATTTTTGATTGCTAATTCCAATTAAGAATTAAGCATTACGCATTAAATAATTCCTAATTCCTCATTCACAATTCCTAATTCATAATTATATCGTTGCGAGCGCAGCAACTTTATCGTTTGGATTGGTCTTCATCAGCATAACGCCTTGCGTATTTCTGCCAATAATCGAAATATCCGAAACGTTGGTACGAATAACCACGCCTTCGGTGGTGATTAACAAGAGCTCCTGATCCGGTTTAACTATTTTAATGCCGACAACATCACCGGTTCTGTCAGTAACTTTGGTGCTGATAACACCTTTACCACCACGCGCCTGTGGCTTAAATTCTTCAGAGGCAGTACGTTTGCCAAAGCCCTGTTCCGTTACGGACAACAAATCGCAGTTCTTTTTAAGTTTATCCATACCAATTACGCAGTCGCCCTTTTTAAGCGTGATGCCTTTAACACCGCGTGCAGCCCTGCCCATTGAGCGGACTTCCTCTTCAGCAAAAGCTATTGACATTCCGTGTTTTGTACTGAGAATGATATAACGTTCGCCTTCAGTAAACTTAACGCCGATTAATTCATCATTTTTATCAAGCTTTATCGCCTGCATACCTTTTTTAGTCATTGATTTAAATTCACTCAGCTGCGTTTTCTTAACGATACCGCGCTTAGTTGCCATAAATAAGAAGCGAGTTGGATCAAACGTCTTAACCTGAATGACAGCCGTTATAATTTCGTCTTTATCCATCTGCAGCAGGTTTACTATGTTTGTGCCCTTAGCCTGTCTGCCGGACTCAGCTATATCATATGCCTTTAAATAAAAGACACGCCCACGATTAGTAAAGAATAAAATTGTATGGTGTGTTGTCGTAATCAGCATATGCTCGACAAAATCTTCAGCCTTTGTGCCAATACCGATAACGCCCTTGCCGCCGCGCTTCTGACGAGTATAAGCATCAAGCGATATGCGCTTAATGTAACCGCCGTGCGTAATCGTTATAACAACTTCACTTTCATCAAGCAGGTCTTCAACCGTGAAGTCGGCTGGCGTTTCATAAGTAATTTTAGTTCGTCTTTCGTCGCCAAATTTTTCTTTGACAGCCAACAGCTCAGTTTTAATAATCTGCAGCACTTTATTTTCATCATTAAGTATACCTTTAAATATTTCAATTGCTGCAATTACATTCTTATATTCAGTTTCAATTTTGCCTCGTTCAAGAGCGGTTAGTCTTTGCAGTTTGAGGTCTAATATCGCCTGCGACTGATACTCTGACAGTTTGAAACGCTCGATAAGTGTA
>JAFUTM010000038.1 GCA_017484235.1 Selenomonadaceae bacterium | reverse complement strand
TGGCAGTGTTATCGTTGCAGTTATATTGGTGTTAGGTACATTTTGGACAGGACAAAACGCCAGTAAAGACACAGAAACCGCTGTGCGAACAGTGAGTTTGCTTTATCTTGATGAATTGGCAGGTCGTCGCGAGCAAGTTGTTGCTTCTACACTTAGCAATTATATCAGAAATATGGACACTGCTATCGGTATCTTAGAAAAAGATGATCTTAGTAGTATAGAACATCTGCAAGCGTATCAGGCACGAATGAAACAACTTTACGATTTGGAAAAATTTGCTTTTGTAGATAACGATGGTTTGATTTATACGTCGAGAGGTACGAGGACAGATATTGACCAATATGATTTTGATTATAATAAATTAACTGAGCCGGAAATTTCTATCAAACATTTGGAAAGTGATAGCAAAAAAGTTATTATTGCTATGCCTGTTGATCGTTTGCCTTTTGAGGGCAAATATCTCGTGGTATGCTTTATGGAAATTGATATGAATAGTATGCTAAAAGCCATATCTATTGAATCTAACGACAATAATAATACTTTTTGTAATATTTATACTAATGAGGGCGTCTCATTGACTAATTTTGTGCTTGGCGGTCTTTCAAAAGATAATAATCTTCTTAAAGCTTTGGAACAGGCAGAATTTGAGCCTGGCAGTTCATTGTCTGTAATGCGTGCAGATTTTAAAATAAAAAAACCTGGTGTGGTTTCCTTTATATATAATGACATTAAGGGAACAATGTGTTATGTGCCCGTTCACGGTACAAATTGGATGCTGACTTATTTGGTGCGTGAGAGTGTTATTAGCAGTCAAATCAGTTCTATTTCCGATGGCATTATTTTTAGAAGTTTAATGCAGTCGCTTGTTACAGCACTCGTATTAGCAGCTGCATTCGCTGTAATGATTATTCAAATGCGCAGAGCTTCAAAAATGAATTTGGAAAAGAAAATCTCAGAAACGGAGAATCGTGTCAAACAACAAGAACTCGAAGAACAGCTTGCCTTGCAGGAAGAACTTTTGGCACAAGAACAACAGAAGGCTCAACAAGACGCTATGATTACAGCGCTTGCTTCTGATTATCGAAGCGTTTACTATGTCAATCTGGCGGAAGATACCGGCATTTGCTATCGAGAAGATACTGAAATGAAAGATTCCATATCAGAAGGTGCACATTTTTACTTCAATGAAACATTTACAGAGTATGCGAACCGATTTGTAACTGAACAATACCGAGATGGCTTCATTAAATTTATCGCACCTGATTCTATACGCGAAAGTCTGGATACAAATACAATTATTTCTTATCGTTATTTGGTTGAGAGAAATGGTAAGGAAAGTTATGAAATGCTCCGCATAGTTGGTGTCAAGCAAGTAAAAAATAAATCAGGTCATATATTCCAGGCTATCGGTGTAGGATTTGCTGATATTGATGATGAAATGCGTGCTTCTATGGAAAAGAGTCAAGCTTTAAGTGACGCACTCAAAACGGCTAAAGAGGCAAGCAAAGCCAAGACAGTTTTCCTTTCAAATATGAGCCACGAGATACGCACTCCGATGAACGCCATTATTGGACTTGATAACCTTGCCTTGCACGATCCAGATATTTCGGACAAGACGAGAGACTATCTGGAAAAAATTGGCAGTTCTGCACAACATTTGCTGTCGTTGATCAATGATATATTGGATATGTCGCGTATTGAATCTGGACGTATGGTAATTCGCAATGAAGAATTTCCATTTTCTAAACTTATCGAACAGATTAATATGATTTTCAGTGGGCAATGCCAGGAAAAAGGTTTAACTTATCATTGCCACATTAATGGAGAAGTTGATGACTATTATATTGGTGATAATATGAAGCTTCGCCAGGTCTTAATTAACATTTTGGGTAACGCTGTAAAATTTACTCCTAAAGGCGGAAATATAGATTTTCTTGTGGAAAAGACTGCTAATTTTAATGGAAAATCCACTCTTCGTTTTATTATCAAAGATACGGGAATCGGTATGAGTAAAGAATACATTCCTAAAATATTTGACACTTTCAGTCAGGAAAATTCTAATGCCAGTAATAAATATGGCAGTTCAGGTCTTGGAATGGCGATTACCAAGAATATTGTGGAAATGATGAACGGCAAGATTGACGTTGAAAGTGAGAAGGGCGTTGGAACTACCTTTACTGTGGCTGTCACTTTAATGGATTCTAATAAAAAGGCTGAAGTTGAAGCCGATGGTATAGAAATTAAACCGCAAGAGATGAATGTTTTAGTAATAGACGATGATCCAATTGCTTGTGAACACGCAAAGTTGGTTTTGGAAAAAGCTGGCATTGCGTCGGAAACGGCCTTATCCGGTAAAGAAGCATTGAATATGATAAAATTGCGTTATGCTCGTCGCGAGCCTTATAATTTGATCATTGTAGATTGGCAGATGCCGGAAATGGACGGCATAGAAGCTACACGAAATATTCGTTCCATTATTGGTGAGGAAACGGCCATTATTATTCTGACAGCGTATAACTGGGACGACATAATGGAAGAAGCTATTGCCGCAGGTGTAGACAGTTTTATTGCAAAACCTTTGTTTTCTATCAATCTACTGGAAGAATTTAAGAACGCATTGAAAAAGAAAAAGAGGCTATCGGCAGAATCCTCGCAAAAAGCTGATTTAGCAGGGCGCAGAATACTTTTGGCGGAAGATATGATTGTAAATGCAGAAATTATGATGCAAGTTTTGCAAATGCGCGAAATGCTGCCAGAACACGCTGAAAATGGAAAAATCGCTGTTGAAATGTTTTCCTCACATGAAGAAGGCTATTACAGTGCCATTCTTATGGATATGCGAATGCCGGAAATGGACGGACTGGAGGCAACGATGGCAATTCGAGCTATGAAGCGTGCTGATGCCAAAACCATTCCTATTATAGCATTGACCGCAAATGCTTTTGATGAAGACGTTCAACGCAGTTTACAAGCAGGATTAAATGCACATCTAAGCAAACCAGTTAATCCTGATGTTTTATTTGAAACGTTGGAGAACATGATACATTAAATAATTAAAACGGAGGAAACTAATATGATTATAGTAACAGGTGGAGCCGGATTTATCGGCAGCAACATTGTAAAAGAACTCAACAATCGTGGACGTAATGATATTTTGATTGTTGACAATCTTGGAAAAAGTGACAAATATAAAAATCTCATTGGTTTACATTACATTGATTATTTGAACAAAGAAAAATTTTTTGCAGACCTAGAATCATATTGTGGAGGCGACGTTGAAGCTATTTTTCACGAAGGTGCCTGTTCCGACACAATGGAATACGATGTTAATTACATGATCAAAAATAATTACGAGACGTCTAAGACTCTACTAAAATTCTGCGATTTTCGAGCGATACCATTGATCTACGCTTCATCAGCGTCGACTTATGGCGGCGGCAAGAATGGTTTTTTTGAAGATGATAAATGTGAGGATGCACTTAATCCTTATGCTTTCTCGAAATTGTTGTTTGATCGTTACGTTCGTCAATTCATTCCAAACGCACAAACTAAAATTATAGGCTTGAGATACTTTAACGTTTATGGTCCGCAGGAAGCTCATAAGGGTAAAATGGCTTCTATCTTTTATCAGCTTTACAATCAAATTAAAGCTACCGGAAGTGCCAAGCTTTTTAAAGGCATTGACGGTTATAATGACGGCGAGCAGCTTCGAGATTTTGTTTATGTCAAAGATGTTGTCAAGGTAAACCTTTGGTGTTTGGATAATAATATTGAAAATGGCGTTTACAACTGCGGCACAGGTCAGGCGCATACCTTTAACGAAGCGGCGCAGGCAGTGATTAATGCGGTCGGCACT